>JANPOR010000432.1:0-4131 GCA_031428075.1 Hymenobacter sp.
TGTTCGACCCCACGCCCATTGCCCAGGCCGACGTGCTGCTGGTCGAGTCCACTTACGGTGACCGGGATGCCCGCGTCGACGACCCCGAAGCCGCACTGGTTCGGGTCGTGACCGAGGCCCTGGACCGGGGCGGCGTGCTGCTCATCGCCGCCTTCGCCGTGGGCCGCACCCAAACGCTGCTCTACTACCTCAAAAAGCTGATTGCCGAAGGCCGCGTGCCGCAAGTGCCGGTGTATGTGGACAGCCCGATGGGTATCCGCGTATCGGACCTGTACCCGCGCCACCCCGCCGCGCACCGCCTTGGGCACGGCAACGTGTTCGACTTCCCCGGGGTGCGCTTCGTGACCGAAGCGCAGGAGTCGAAGGGGCTGAACGCCAAGACGGGTCCGGCCATCATCATTTCTTCCAGCGGCATGTGCACGGGCGGGCGCATCGTGCACCACCTGTTCAACCGCCTGCCCCGCGTTCAGGATACGCTGCTGCTGGTGGGCTACCAAGCCGAAGGCACCCGGGGCCGGGACTTGCAAAACGGCGAGACGGAAATCAGGATGTTCGGCGGGCTGGTGCCCGTGCGCTGCCAGGTGAAGCACCTCGACGGCTTCTCGGCCCACGCCGACCACTCGGAGCTGCTGCGCTGGCTCGGCCAGTTCCAGGCCCCGCCCCAGCGCACGTTCGTGGTGCACGGCGAACCGGGCCCGGCCGAAGCCCTCGCCCAAACCCTGCGCGAGGAGAAAGGTTGGCCTAACGTAGAAGTGCCCGACTACCTGGAAACTAAAACGCTGTTTGCAGGTATTTAGTACTTACCGCACTTTTTTCCGGTTGGCCGCCTGCGAAAATTCAATCGCCAGCCGGCAAGACCGGTAGCGCGCTTACCCCCTTACCGCCCGTTCAGTGCCCGATTTAGCCGCATTATTTGCCCGCCAGGCGGCCGCCAGCGCCCACGCCCAGTTCGTGTACGAGGTGGCGGCCGGCCGGGTAGTGTTCGTAAACGCAGCCGGCCGGGCGCTGCTGCACGGAAATCCGGACGAGGTGAACGCCGCGCTGCCCGCGCTGCTGGCCCGGCTGCATCCCGACGACTGGCCCCGGCTGGCTGACTACTGGGCGCAGTGGTGCCGGGGCGCGGGGCTGGACGAGGTCGAGTTTCGCCTGTGCCGCCCCGACGCCCTGGACCAGTGGTTTTGTCTGACGCCCTTTCACGAGCGGGACGCGGACGGGGCCGTGTGGCTGGTGGGCGCGCTGCGCGACGTGAGCGTCACCAAGCGCTACCAGGCCAACGCGGACCTGTTCAACAGCCGCAAGAACGCCACGCTCGAAATCCTGTCGCACGACCTGAGCGGGGCCTTTATCGTGGTGCAGCAAATCGCGGAATTTTTGAGTGAGGAAGTGCAGGCCCCGGCCAACCCCGAGGTGGCCGCGATGTTGCGCGAGCTGGGAACCACCAGCCGCGACAGCGTGAAGATGATCCGGGACTTCGTCAACCTCGAATTCCTGACCTCGGCCAACAGCGACCTGAAGCGGGACCGGGTGGACGTCGGGGCCGTACTGCGCGAACCGCTGGACCAGCTCAAGAGCAATGCCAGCCTTGCGCACCACTTTGCCTACACGCTGCCCCCCGAACCGGTATACGCCAATCTGGACGTCAACAAGTTCACCCAGGTGCTGCTAAATCTGGTGAGCAATGCCCTGAAGTTCACGCCCGACGCGGGCCACGTGAGCGTGGCCGTCGAAGAGGGCCCCGGCAGTGTGCGCATCCACGTGCGCGATGACGGGGTGGGCATCCCCCTGGCCATGCAGCCCCAGCTGTTTGAGCCCTTCACCAAAGCCCGGCGGCCCGGCCTGCGGGGCGAGCCCACCACGGGGCTGGGCCTGGTGCTGTGCAAAACCATCGTGGAGTGGCACCGCGGCACCCTCGGGGTGGTCAGCACCGAAGGGGGGGGCACCACCTTCACCATTGAACTTCCGCAGTCCGGCGTGGCCGAACGCGTGCCGGTAGGGGAAGCCGTCGGAAGCGGCGGGCAAGCGGCCCCGCCGCCTTCCCTGGCAATCTAACGGCGACCGCGACCGTCCGCGCCCGACCGCAACATCCCCCGCTGTTGCTCTGGCCCTGCCGGGGCTGGGGCCCCCTGGGGGGGGCTTGGCCGGGTCGTCTTTCCGCGATTTTTTGGTGCCCGGCATCGCCTTGTCCACCGTGCCGGGGCCGGGGCCCGGCCTGCTAGTATTGGCCCTGCTGCCGCAGGTCAGGACGCTGCATAAGAAACCAGAAGCAGTGAGCAGGTAAAAAAGTGGCCTGCGGCTATCCATCGGCCGATTCGCGCTCCTCAACCCGACCATGACCTTTTTCTCCCAACCTGCTCCGCCGGAAGGCAACTTTCCCACGTTCTGGGCCTTGCCGCCGGCCGAAGTGCTGGCAGAGCTTAGTACCCGCGAAACAGGTTTGAGCAAAGCCGAAGCCGCGTCCATCCGTCAAACGGCGGGCCCGAACGTGCTGAAGCCCAACACCCAAGCCACGGACGTAGGACTGTTCCTGCGGCAGTTCAATGGCCCCATTTCGCTGCTGTTGGTTGGGGCGGCGGTGCTGTCGTTTTTCCTGCACGACGTGACCGATGCCCTCATCATCCTGGGCATTATCCTGGTGAGCGGGGCGCTAGGCTTCTGGCAGGAGCGCGGGGCCTCGCACGCCATGCGCGAGTTGCTGGCCGTGGTGGTGGCCAAAACAACCGTGTGGCGGGACGGAAAAGCGCTGGAGCTGCCCGATGAGCAGGTAGTACCCGGCGACGTGCTTGCGTTGCGCGCCGGCGACGTGGTGCCCGCCGACTGCTACCTGCTGGCAGCCAACGAGCTGTTTGTGAACGAGGCCACGCTGACCGGCGAAACCTTTCCCGTAGACAAGCAGCCCGGCGTGCTGGCAGTGGCCACGCCCATCGCCGGGCGGCGCAACACCCTGTTTATGGGTTCCAGCGTGGTGAGCGGTAGCGGCACGGCCGTGGCCGTGCACACGGGCCTGCGCACGGAGCTGGGCCACATCGCGGCGCGCGTGGCCACGGCCCCGCCCGAGACGGATTTCGAGCACGGCATCCGCCGCTTCGGCTATCTGCTCATGGAAATAACGCTGGTGCTGGTGCTCCTAATTTTTGCCATCAACGTGCTGTTACACAAGCCAGTGTTGAACTCGCTCTTGTTTTCGCTGGCCATTGCCGTGGGGCTGACGCCGCAGCTGCTGCCGGCCATCATCAGCCTCAACCTGGCCAAGGGGGCGCGCCGCATGGCCGCGCAGCAGGTGATTGTGAAGCGGCTGTCGGCCATCGAAAACTTTGGCAGTATGACGGTGCTCTGCTCCGATAAGACCGGTACGCTTACCGAAGGAGCCGTGCGGGTCGACCGCATCCTCGACGTGAACGGGCAGCCCTCGCCGCGGGCGCAGCTCTTGGCCAAGGTGAATGCGCAGCTGCAGCAGGGCTTCCGCAACCCCGTCGACCTGGCCATCCTCGCCTTCGTGCCCGACGACGTGGGGACCTACCCGCGCGTAGACGAGATTCCTTACGACTTCCTGCGCAAGCGGCTCACGATTCTGACCGAGGCGGACGGGCAGCTGCTCATGGTGACCAAGGGCGCCCTGCAAAACGTGCTGGAGGTCTGCGAATTCGTAAACGCGGGCGGGACCGCCCCCGAGCCCCTGGCTGCGTACCGGGCCACCATCCAGCGCACCTTTGAGGAGCTGAGTGCCGCGGGTTTCCGCACGCTGGGGCTGGCCACCAAGGCTACGAATGGTCGGCGCGACATCACCAAGGCCGACGAGGCCGGGATGACGTTTCTGGGCTTCATTACGTTGTTCGACTCGCCCAAGGCCGGCATCCAGGAAACGCTGGCGACGCTGCGGCAGCTGGGCATTCAGCTCAAGATGATAACCGGCGACAACGTGCTCGTGGCCACGGCCGTGGCGCGGGCCGTGGGTATTGAAACGCCGGAGGTATTAACTGGCGCCGCGTTGCGCACACTGAGCGCGGAGGCCCTGCGGAGTAAGGCGACCACCGTCCATGTTTTTGCCGAAATCGAGCCCAATCAAAAGGAAAGCATCGTGCTGGCCCTGAAGCGGCGCGGCTATGTGGTGGGCTACCTCGGCGACGGCATCAA
>JANPOR010000433.1:0-4146 GCA_031428075.1 Hymenobacter sp.
TATGAGCCTCCTGTCGGACTCGAACCAACGACCCTCTGATTACAAGTCAGAAGCTCTACCAACTGAGCTAAGGAGGCATTAGCAGAGCACAAAACTACGTTTCCGGCGACTCACTGCCAAATCAGGCGGCGAAGGATCATAACTGCCGGCTTACGGAAAAGAGGATGAGCGCCCGTTAGCTGCTCATCCTCCCTTCTGGTAGTCAACACATCAGAGACAGTCTACGACCGAATTACTTTGAGCTGTTTTTTTAGTATGTCGATGCGCTTCTGACCTTCGGCCATGCGGCCCTCGTATTCCTCACGCAGCTGGGCCGCGTTTTTGGAGCGGGCGAAAAACGCGAGGTTGGTTTGCAGGGTAGCGTGGTCGTTTTCTAGCTCGTTGATTTCCTTACGCAAGGCCATTTCTTTACGCGTGAGCTGCTGCTGGGCCTGGGGCCGGGCCTTGAGGCGGGCCACTTCGGTCTGGAACAACAGTTCGGCGCGGTCGGCGTAGCCCAGGTCAGGCACGGCGTTGAGGTACTTGCCGAGCAACCCAAGCAACTGCTCCTCGCTCCGGTCGCCGGTACCCACACCGTCGAAGGTTTGCGACCAGTCGGCCAAGATGGCGCGGTAACCTTCTAAGGTCCCAGGGGCGTCGGTCCCGAGGGCGCTAATTTGCTGGACCAATTGGTCGAGGTAGGCCAGTTGTTCGCCCGAGGAGGCCGCAGCTTTTTCATCGCGCTGCCGGGACTCGTGCTTGGGCCGGTCAAAAACAGCATCGCAGGCGTTGCGGAAGCGGTGCCAGAGCTTGTCGGCCAGCTTGTCGGGCACACGGCCCACATCTTTCCACTCCTTCTGGACGCGGATGACGGCGGCGCGGGCGGCCTCGTGGTCAGGGTTATTCTGGGCTTCCTCGGCTTGGTCGATGAGGGCCTGCTTAGCTTTTACGTTGGCACTCTTCTCGTTATCCAGCGACTTGAAAAACTCGTTTTTCCGGTTGAAAAACGCCTTATAGGCGGCCCAATACTGCTTGTTAAGCGCATCGGCCTGGGCCCGGGGCACAAGGCCCGCGGCGTCCCATTCAGCCTTCAGCTCCTGCAGCTCGTCGGTTTTCGAGCGCCACAGGTTCACGCGGTCGGTGTCGAAGTCGGCAAACGGCAGGATGCGCTCCAGCAGAGCCTTTTTCACCGTGAGGTTGGCTTTTTCCTGGCCTGAGCGCACGTCGGAAAACTCTTTGCGGCGCTGGTGCAGGGCATCGGAAGCGGCGATGAAGCGCTGCCAGAGCGGCTCGCGCTGGTCGTTGGGTACCGGGCCGATGTTCTTCCAGTCCTCGTGTAGCTTGGTCAGCTCGTCGAGAGCCTTGTTGATACCCGCAAGCTCCATCAGCCCCTCGGCCCGCTTAACCAGAGCCTCCTTGGCTTCCTGATTGCGGCGGCGGTCGAGGTCCTTCATTTCCAGGAAGCGGCCCTGCTTGCTGTAGTAGATGTCGAGCAGGCCGTGGTAAGTGTCCCAGATGGGCTGGCTGTCGGTCTGCGGCACGGGGCCAGTCGCCTTCCACTCGCCTTGCAGGGCCTTGAGCTTGGTCGAGCTATCCTTGGTTTCAGCGGCTTCCACGAGCAAGCGGAGTTGGTCAAGCAGCTGCTGCTTCTTGGCCAGGTTGTCGGCGCGGCTGGCGTCTTCTACTTTGGCCGTTTTGGCGCGGCCCTCGCGAAACTCCTGCAAGGCCTTGTTCAATTCCTGCTGGCCCTCGGGCTGCTGAAAAGCATATGCCTCGGCCTCGGCCCCGCCTTCGCCGAACTTTTGACGGGCGGCGGCGCGGGCGGTGCCCACGTTGCCTTCGTACTGGCGCACCAAATCGAGAAGGACCTTGCGGTTGCGCTGGGCATTGGGTCCGCGTAGCTCCTGAGCTAGGTACTGGGCCTGGGCGGGCAGGTCGAGGGCCGTGAAGTCAGGGGCCACCAAGGCGCTGGGCGCGGCCGGGGCCGTGCCTTCGGCAGACGAAAGGGCGTGGGTTTCCGCCGCGTCGGCGGCGGCTTGCTCAGCCGCGGCGGCCACATGTTGTTCCGTCGGTACGGGCGCAGCGACAACCGTCACTCGGGCCTCGACCACCGGCGGGGCAGCAGGAGCCCCGCCCTCAGCGCCGGACAGGGCCTGGGCTTCATCGGCCTCGGCTGCAGCCGTTTCGGCCGAAGCGCCGACAGCGGGCGCTTCGGGGAAGGCCGGCGCGTCGGGCGTGTCTGCGTCTTGGATAGGAATTTCGGACGAGATGGGCAGCGCGGCCAGGGGCTCGGAGGCATTCGTCAACTCGTCGGCGCTGTGCAGCTCAACGGTGGGCAGCGCGGGAGCCGCTTCCTCCACGATGTGGGGGTGAGGGACCGGCGCGGACGGGGTTTCGAGGTCGGGCGCGGGGGCATCGCCGTAGTGGGCGGCGGCACGGGCCTGCGGGGCCGACATATCGGAGCCGTCCACGGTCACGGCATCGGGCACGTGATGGGCTGTTTCGGCGGCCGCAGCCGCTTCGGGCGTGCCTAGGGCCGGGGCCCCAGCGTCGTTCTGGGCCTTGATTTCGGCTAAGCGTTGTTCAAGGATGCTCATGCGGTCGTCGCCGCCGGGCTGGGGGCCGCCCGACTGCGGGGCCTGGGAAGTGGAATCGGTTGACATACGCAACGGGTGAGGGCCGGTCCTCGAATTGGATCGGGGTGGGAGGAGCAACAAATTAAGCTACGGGCCGCAAAAGTACGGCAAAGTCAGTTCAGGCGCGGGTCAACGGGATAATTTGACCAAGCCTTGAAGCGCCCGCCCTTCTCCCGCAAAATTGCCCGCCAGAACGCATCGGGCTCCAAAGTAAACACTTTCCCCGCGCTTGCCGGGTGCGTTACCCAACTGTGGGCCTGCAATTCTGCCGCTAGCTGCCCCTGGCTCCAACCGGAGTAGCCTATGAACAAGCGCACGTCGGCTGCGCCCGCGGCGCCGCTGGTGAGCAGGCCCAACAACACATCAAAATCGCCGCCCCAGTACACGCCGTCGCCCAAGGGCGTAGCGTCGGGCACGTCGGAGCGACGGTGCAGGCAGTGCAGCGTGTCGGGTTCGACGGGCCCGCCCAGGTAAAGCGGCAAGGCCGCGGCAGGCGAATGCGAGCCAAGCGTTAGCTCCAGCACGTCGTTCAGCGTCAACTCGGTGGGGCGGCTGAGCACGAGGCCGAACGTACCGCTCGGCTCGTCGCGGCAGAGCAGCACCACGCTGCGCTCAAAGTTGGGGTCGCCCAAGAAGGGCTGCGAGATAAGGAGCGTGCCGGGCTTCATTTTCAGTGAGCAAAGAGCGATGAACAAATAAGGAGCAGCGCGGGTCTCACCGGGGTACGGGAGGCCTTAGTAGTACCTTGCGCTCGCTTTTACGGCGTGGCCAGGAGGTAAGTCTACGGCCAACCGCCGGTGGGGCGGCCAGGTTCCACCGAGAGCCGGCCCCAAGGCACGTCAACCAAAAACTGTTAAACGTTAACCATCAATTGTTGAATGTTAAACGACCAGCGGCTCGCCGACTTACGTAAAACTTACACCCAGCGCACCCTTTCCGAAGCCGACGTGCTGCCCGACGCCGTACAGCAGTTTCGCGTCTGGCTCGACGAAGCCATCGCAGCCCAACTCGATGAGCCCACGGCCTTGACTTTGAGCACGGTGGCGGCTAACGGGCAGCCTTCGGCCCGCGTGGTGCTGCTGAAAGGCTTGCCCGAGGACGCGGGCTTTCTTTTTTACACCAACTACGAGTCGCGCAAGGGCCACGAGCTGGCTGGCCAGCCGCTGGCCGCCATTAGCTTTTTCTGGCCTGGCCTGGAGCGGCAGGTGCGCGTGGAAGGACGCGTCGAGCGGGCCCCCGGCGCGGTGAGCCTCGCGTATTTTCAAAGCCGCCCGCGCGGCAGCCAGATCGGGGCCTGGGCCTCGCCCCAAAGCCAGCCCATTGGTAACCGCGAGGAACTGGAAGCCCGCGAAAAAGCCGTGGAAGCGCAGTTTTCCGGCCAGGACCCGCTGCCGCGCCCACCGTACTGGGGCGGCTACATCCTGCAGCCCCACCGCGTCGAGTTCTGGCAGGGCCGTCCCAGCCGCCTGCACGACCGGCTGGAATATAATTTAGTCGACGGCGCCTGGATCATCAGCCGTTTGGCCCCTTA
>JANPOR010000434.1:0-1669 GCA_031428075.1 Hymenobacter sp.
CCGCTGCGTCTGCTGCTCCGGCCGCACTGCTGCTGCGCGACGGCACCACCACGCACCGCGTGCTGCCGGCCGATATCCGCTGGCTCGAAGCCTACGGCAACTACGTGAAGGTGCAAACCGCCACCGGCCGCCTGGTGGTCACCGATACCTTCCGGCACCTGCTCAGCCAGCTCCCGGCCGCCGATTTCATGCAGGTGCACAAGTCCTACGCCGTGCCCCTGCGCCTGGTCGAGCGCCTCGAAGGCAATGTGCTCACCGTGGCCGGGCAGGAACTGCCGCTGGGGGCGGCCTTCCGCCAGGAGTTTCTAAGGCGCTGGACGGTGCCGGCAGGGTAGGGGCGCAGGAATCGATAATAAGATAAATTGTAGTACTCCCCAAAAGTTGGACAGGTTAAGCGGGCTAGCTTAGCTCGATTATGACCCCAAAACGCACCCGCCGTCGCTATACGGCCGAGTTTAAAGCGGAGGTAGCGCTGGCCGCGCTCACCGAGCGCCAGCCGCTGGCCGAGTTGGCCGCCCATTACCAACTGGCCACGGCCCAAATCACGCGCTGGAAGCTGCAGTTGCGCGAGCAAGCCGCCCACGTTTTTGCCGAAGCACCCGTTGGCGTTGCGCCGACCCCCGATGTCGAGCCGCTCTATGCGGCCATCGGGCGGTTGCAAATGGAAAATGCGCTGCTAAAAAAAACGCTGCCCCGATGAGCACGGCCCAGCAACGCACCCTGGTCCAAGCCCCAGACCTGGCCGGTGGTTCGGTTGCCGCTCGCTGTCAGGCCTTAGGCTTGGCCCGCAGCAGCTTTTATTATCAGCCCTGTGGAGAAAGCATGTACAACCTGGAACTCATGCGCCTGCTCGATGAGGAGTTCACGCAGCATAATTTTAAGGGCGTGCTGGGCCTGCGCGACCACCTGCGCCTGGCCGGCCATGCCGTCAACGAAAAGCGCGTGCGCCGGCTCGTACGCCTCATGGGCCACGAGCCGGTCTACCCCAAACCGCGCCTGTCCGTGCCGGGCCAAGGGGTAACGCCCTACCCGTACCTGCTGCGCGACCGCCCGGCCACGGCCCCCAACGAGGTGTGGAGCACTGACATTACCTATGTGCCCATGGCCAAGGGCTTTCTGTATCTGGCCGCTGTGCTCGACTGGCACTCGCGCTACGTGCTCAGCTGGCAGCTCTCCAATACGCTCGATGTCGGCTTTTGCCTGCAAACCCTGGCCGACGCGTTGCGCGTGGCCCCGGCCCCGTACATCTTCAACTCCGACCAAGGCAGCCAGTTTACCAGCCTGGCCTACGAACAGGCCCTCTTGGCTGCCGGCTGCCGCATCAGCCGCGATGGCCGGGGACGAGCCACCGATAATGCGTTTATCGAACGCCTCTGGCGCACCGTTAAATGGGAGCACATTTACCTCCACCCGGCCGACGACGGCCACCACTTACATCAGCAATTAACCGCGTACTTTGACTACTACACCTACCGCCGCCCGCACCAGAGTCTCGGGGGCCAAACGCCCGCACACGTCTACCGAACCAACCCAACATTCAACCGTAACCATATTACTTAACAAGCCCCGCTAAACTGTCCAGTTTTTGGGGAGTAGTACACTCCTTTATTCTCGGCCAGGCTCTTGGGGGTGTTTAAGTCAAGCAAGATACGGGTGAGGGAGAGGGTAG
>JANPOR010000435.1:0-1620 GCA_031428075.1 Hymenobacter sp.
GGCACGTTTTTTGCCAACATAATAGTAGTGCGCGGTGGCCTGGGGCGTGGTTTTAAACCGGCTAGGCATTTTTAAATCCAGCGCCGCCGTGGTTATTTTGTGAAATATTTATTTGTGAGATATTTAATCGGATGATACAACTGAAAACGCTCGGCCTGGCTGCCGGGGTGCTATTGCTGGCCCGCTCGGCCAGTGCCCAAACTTCTGCGCTGCCGCCCGCGGCCCCAGCGGCGTCAGCAGTCGCCGCTCTCATACCCGAGCACTCCCCGGGTGTGCCGGGGCCCCTCGATGGCATTTGGAAAGGCCAGCTGCAAGTGCCTGGCGGCAACTTAGAAGTAGTTTTTAGGTTTTTGAAGCTGACGGGCGGCGAGTATTTCGGCACTCTCGACGTGCCTTTGCAAAAAGTGAATCATTTGGAAGTGCAAGTAACCCAGCGGGGCGATACCGTGCAGCTCTTCACCCCCGCGGCGTCCAGCCGCTTCACGGGGGTGCTGGCCGCTGGCGGCCACCAACTGGTGGGCGCGTGGCAGCAGCCCGGCTTTAAGGTACCGATGACGCTGGCCTTCATGCCCGCCCCGGTCGTGCCCACCAAGAGCGTCCGCCTCACCCCGCCCTACCGCGAGGAGGAGGTGACGTTCGGGGCCGCGGGGCCGCGCCTGGCCGGCACCTTCACGGTGCCGGCAGGGGCCGGCCCCTTCCCGGCGGTGGTGCTCGTGAGCGACTCCGGTATCCAGGACCGCAACGGCACCGTGGGCGGCTACGCCCCATTGGGCCTGCTGGCCGATTACCTCACCCGGCGCGGGGTGGCCGTGCTGCGCTTCGACGACCGCGGCGCGGGGCAGTCGGCGGGCGCGCCGGAGCTGCCCACCGCCGCCGGGCTGGTGGCCGACGTGCAGGCTGGCCTCAACTTTTTGCGCACCCGTCCCGAGGCCGACTTGGCGCACTTGGGCGTCATCGGGCACGGCGAAGGCGGCACCGTGGCCCTGCTGGCTGCCACGCAGCCCCTGCCGCCAGCCTTCGTGGTGGCGCTGGGGGCCGCCGGCCTGCCCGGCCACGAGCTGATTCTTCAGCAGCAGGGCACCACCCTGCGGCAGCTCGGCACCCCCGAAAGTCAAGTGGTAGCGTCCGTCAAGCGCCAGCAGGCGATGTTCGAAATCATCCGCCAAACGCCCGATAATGTCCAGGCCCAGGCCGTGGTGGCCAACATGCTGCGGCAAAACAATGCCGCCGTCGACGCCGCCGCCGCGCAGTTCAGCGCCGCGGAGATGACGTCGGCGCACTACCGTTACTTTCTCGATTTCAACCCGGTCGACAAGCTGAAGGCCGTAACCTGCCCCGTGCTGCTGCTCAACGGGACGGCGGATAACTTCGTAAACGCCGACACCAACCTGTTGGCGCTGGAAAAGGGCCTCACCGGTAGCAAGGGCCTCACCGCGAAAAAATTATCCGGGGTCAACCACCTCTTTCAGCCCGAGCCCGGGCAGTGGCCCATCGTGTCCGGGCAGCCCCGGCCCAATTTCTCACCCGTGGCCGAAGAAACCATTCGGGCTTGGATTGTGGAGCAAACCAAGCGCTAGCCGCGTAGCGGCCCGGCCCCAAAAAAGCCCCCGGCAACGCGCG
>JANPOR010000436.1:0-21703 GCA_031428075.1 Hymenobacter sp.
AAGGCCCACGTGGCCTACCTGCCGGCCGGCAACGTGGTAGGCCTCAGCAAGCTCAACCGCGTGGTGCAGCACTATGCCCGCCGCCCGCAGGTGCAGGAGCGCCTGACCCGCCAGATTGCCGAGGAGTTGAAGCAGAGCCTGGGCACCCCCGATGTGGCCGTGCTCATCGAAGCGGACCACATCTGCGTGATGAGCCGCGGCGTGAACGACACCAGCAGTTCAACGCTCACCAGCGAGTACAGCGGCCGCTTCGCCACCGACGCGGCTCTGCGTACGGAGTTTCTACGGCAGATTGGGAAATAGCTTCCGGTTATTCGTTTGCAGTTGTCAGACTGTTCCATCCAATTTCATGGAATACGCGTTTGCTGTTGAAACCTGACAACCAATAACTGAGAGCCCATTATGAAAGTCCTCATCACCGGCGGCACGGGCCTGATCGGCAGCCGCTTGGCTGAACTGCTAGTTGCTGTCGGCAACGAGGTAGCCCTGTTGAGCCGCGAACCGGGCCGAGGTGGCCCCTACCGCACCTTCCAATGGGACCCTACGGCCGGCACCATCGACCCTGCCGCCGTGCCCTACGCGGAAGTAATTGTGAACCTAGCCGGGGCCAACGTGGGCGAAGGCCGCTGGACCGACGCCCGTAAGAAAGAATTGCTGGCTAGCCGCCTCGACAGCCTGGCTTTGTTAGGCCGCGAGTTAGCCAAGCCGGGCCACCGCGTGCAAGTCGTGCTCTCAGCCTCGGCCATCGGCATCTACGGCGACACCGGTGCCCGGCTCGTGACCGAAGAAACACCCCTGGCCTCACCTACTGCTGATTTCCTTGCTGCGGTATGTCAGCAATGGGAACAAGCAGCCGTGCCCATCGCCGCGCTGGGCATCCGGTTGGTCACGCCGCGCATCGGCGTGGTGCTGAGCGCCAAGGGCGGGGCCCTGTTGCCCCTGGCCCGCACCGTGAAGCTGGGCATCGGCGCTGCGCTGGGCAGTGGCCAACAGTACTTGTCCTGGATTCACATCGACGACCTCTGCCACCTATTTATCGCCATGCTGACCGACGACGCCTGGCAAGGCCCCTACAACGCGGTGGCCCCCTATCCCGCCACTAACGAAGCCTTCAACGAGGTACTGGCCGAGGTACTGCACCGCTCCCTACTGCTACCCAAAGTGCCGGCCTTCGCTCTCAAGCTGGCCCTGGGCGAACAGAGCGGAATTGTGCTGGCCGGCCAGCGCGTGAGCGATGAAAAGGTGTTAGCACGAGGCTTTGAGTTTGAGTACCCGGTGCTGCGCGGGGCCCTGAAGGCGCTGTACGGGGCAGGATGAATCCGTAAGTATTGAGGGGCAGGAAATGGCGGCATGCGCAAGCGAAAAAATCTACTACGCTATTCGGGAAGCAAAAAAAGCCACGGGAATGGACAGCCAGACGTTAATGCTGGCGCCCGCTGAAGCTTCCGCTTTTTCTCAAGCAAAAAGATTCAACTACAAACTATCCGGTACGCCGCTCCTGCCGCCGCTGTTCATCCGTTCCAGTAAGTTATCGGCCGCGATGGTGTCCACGGCGGCTTCGCGGGGGCGGGGCTCACTGGGCGAAACGCAGGTGTATTTTTTGGTGATTTTGACGGACGGGGCGGGGAAATGGCCATAGTCGTAGCCCAGCGATTTATCCTGGTAAATCTTCTCCATGTAGCGGCCGAAGATGGGCAGGGCCGTCCGGCCGCCTTCGCCCTGCTGAGAGCCTACAAAGTGGATGCTGCGGTCTTCGCCGCCCACCCACACGCCGGTCACGAGGTCTTTGGTGAGGCCCATGTACCACCCGTCAGAATAATTGGAAGTGGTGCCGGTTTTGCCGCCGATTTGGTTGTCTTTGTGCCAGAGATCGTAGTCCCACAGGGCCTGGGATGTGCCGCCGGGCTCTTCCATGCCGCCGCGCAGCATATAGGTCATCAACCAAGCTGTTTCGGGCGAGATGGCACGGCGCTGCACCGGGTCGAACTGCTGGATAACGTTGCCGTGGCGGTCTTCGATGCGGGCGATGAGGCGCGGCTGTGAGCGGAACCCCGTGTTCAGGAATGTACTGTAGGCATCCACCATTTCGTACACGCTCACATCGCCGGCCGAGCCCAGCCCGATGCTCGGCACTGGCAGCAAAGGACTAGTAATGCCCACCTTGTGCGCATAAACGGCCACTTTATCCCAGCCCACCAACTCCGTTAGCTGGGCCGTGACGGAATTAACGGAGCGAGCCATGGCATGGCGCAGCGTCATGTTGAGGCCGGTGTACTCGCGGGTAACGTTGTCGGGCTGCCACTCCATGGGCTTGCCGTTTTCGACGTACTTGATGGTCACGCGCTGGTCGCGAATCCGGTCGCAGGGCGTATAGCCGTTGTCCAGGGCCGTCAGGTACACGAAAGGCTTGAACGTGGAGCCAGCCTGGCGGCGGCCCTGCTTCACGTGGTCATACTGAAAAAAGCGGTAGTCCAACCCGCCTACCCAGGCCTTGATGGAACCGGTGTAGGGGTCCATGGTCATCATGCCAGCCTGCAAAAAATGCTTGTAGTAAGCCAGCGAATCGAGCGACGACATGACGAGTGTGGTGTCGCCGTCGCCCTTCCAGGTGAACACCTTCATCGGGCGCTTCGCTCTCAGGGCTGCCTCCACCAGGGCCGGATCGCCGCGGTAGCGGTTCATCAGGGTTTTATACACCTCGGTGCGCTTGATTTGGGTAGCGATGAAATCCGGAATTTCATGGCCTTTTTCGTCCACCCAAGGATTCTCGTGGCGGTTGCGCCAGAAGTTATCGAAGCTGTGCTGGAGCGTCTTCATGTGCTCATGCAAGGCCGCCTCGGCGTGGTCCTGCATGCGCGAATCTATGGTGGTGAAGATGCGCAGACCATCGCGGTAGAGGTCGAGGTCGTGGTCGTCGCACCACTTGGTCACGAGCTGGCCGATGGCCCCGCGGAAGTAGTTGTCGGGGCCGTCGATGTGGCTCTCGACGTGGTAATCCAGGGCGATGGGCTGGTTCTGCAGGACCCCTACTTCGCTAATTTTCAAGATACCGGCCTGGCCCATGCGCTCCAGCACCACGTTGCGGCGGCGGCGGGCGGCTTCGGGGTGGAAACGTGGGTTGTAGGCCGTCGGGTTGTTCAGCACGCCCACCAGCATGGCAGCCTGGGTAGACGTTAGGCTGTCGGGCGAGGTGTTAAAGTACGTTTTGGCCGCTACCTTGATGCCGTAGGCGTTCGAGCCGTACTCCACGGTGTTGAGGTACATCCGCAGGATTTCCTCCTTGGTGTAGCGGCGCTCCAGCTCTACGGCCGTGAGCCACTCCTTGGTTTTGCTGATGAGCGTACTCAAGCCGGCGATGTGGCCCAGGCCCCCACGGGTTTCGCCGCGCCGGGTTTTGTAAAGGTTTTTGGCCAGCTGCTGGGTGAGGGTCGAGCCGCCGCGCTTCTCGCCGTGCAGCACGGCCGCCGCCGCGCCCAGCAGGGCCGGCGCATCGATACCGGCGTGGTCGTAGAAACGCACGTCTTCCGTAGCCACCAAGGCTCGGATGAGCACCGGCGAGATCTTGCTCAGCGGCACCGGCGAGCGGTTTTCACGGAAATACTTGCCCATCAGCACGCCGTCGGAGGTGTATAGCTCCGAGGCCTGCTCTACCTTGGGATCTTCCAGTTCGGCGAGGCTCGGCGACTTACCGAACAGAAACAGAAAGTTGGTGCTAACCAGCACCGGGTACACCAGAAACAGCACCACGGCCACTCCAAATAGCACCCATGTCCACTGCACAAGGCGGCGCGGCCAGCGGCGGCGGGGAAGGGCGGGCGGAAGCGGGAACGACGGAGGCGGGGTCGGCGGGGAAGAAACGGCCATGCAGGAACGCGGGAAGAAAGCAGGGCCGCAACCCCGCCGCGCGGAAACGCAAATATACCGCCATCGGCCGCCAGCTGGGGCGGCAGGGCCCCGTGCCCGGCCTAGTGACCCCCAGCAGGTACCGGCGGCCGGCGCCACCGCCAGCGCCGTGCCAGCTCGGCCAGGGCCAACAAGCTGATAACTAACCCCAAACAGTGACTTATGTGAAGCCGCCAGACCGGCAGCGGGGCCCCGAGGCCATTGTAGAGAAACACAGCCCACAGCTCGTCGGCCAGCGTAAGGAGCCACGTGACCAGGGCCAATACACGGGTGGCCCGGCCCCGCGCAAGGTACAAGTGCAGGGCATACAGCACCAGCCCCGGCAGGGCCGATACGAGTACCAATGGCGCTTCCAGACTCAGAGGTACTACCAGTAGTAAGAAGCTCAGAGTTTCTTTGGCAGCCTGGGCGGCAGCCAACGCCTGGCCTAGGCGCGATGCCTTGGGCGGGGCGGGAAGCGGAAGGAGTAGGTGCATAGCAAGCAGCGGCAAAACCGGGCCCGCGCCGGCCCCGGAGTCCAAAGTAGGGCCCCGGCGGGTTAGTAGCGCCGCACGGGCATGCGCCCATTCCGGCATCGCCAAGCTAAAAATATCAACAGCAACCCTTTAAGTGTGTCGAGCAAAAGGTTATCTGGCTTACCGAAGGCGGCGTAAATGCCCACGCCGATGCCCATCCACCACACCCCCAGCAAGTAGCACAGGGCGGCAAAGTGCGGGCGGCGCTGCCATACCCAGGCAAAAGCCAGTCCCGCTACGGCTGATACAAACAGCAAAAACCAGCCTGTGAGGTAGCCCAGAAAATACGTATCGGGCCCGTATTTCACCCCAAACTTACCCAGCGTGAAGGCCGGCGCGAAGAAGGCTCCGCCCGTGAGGGTCAACTCCAACACGATGGCCACGAACAACAGCAGCAACAGAAGAAATCGGGCCATAATGGGCAAAAAAGCGAGGAATTGACGGCCAGGGCACATCCCCGCGGCATCGCCTAGCGTCTGCTAATCCGACGAAACTAAACAAGGCACATTTAAAAATCAGGCGGTAGTCTATGAAGGGGTGACTGGCGTGTAAAAGCGAATAATTTATACGCGACATTTTTGCGCCAAATGCGGCAGTGCGGCGATTCGTCATAACGGCAGTAAAAAGGGCCAGCCCAAGACCAATGCACGGCGTGCCGCTACCAAGGCCTGTTCGTGCCGGCGGCGGTGCGCAGAGCCGCCCCATACGCGCTGGTCGATGCCCTGTTGAGCGGGCGCCACTCGCAGCGCAGCATTGCCCGGCTCACGGGTGTGGCCCGCAGGCCGATTGCCAAGTGCAAAAGAAGCGACTCCTCCTTCGCCGCCCCTGCTGCCGCGGCGCTCGGCCCAAGCCCAGCGCAAGCGGTGGGAAGTGCTCGGGCTCGATGAGTGGTGGAGCTTTGTGGGCCCCAAAAGACGAAAAGTGTGGCGCTGGCTGGTTATCGACCGCGCCCGGCGGCGCGTTGGGGGCTAGCGGCTGGGCAGCCGGGGCGAAGCCCCGTTGCGCAAGCGGTGGTAGTCGTTGCCGGCGCATTACCGCCAACATTGTTGGTTTTTCGCCGACCAGTGGAAAGCCTACGCCAAGGTCCTGCCGCGCCGGCAGCACCGGCCCGGCCCCAAAGGCGAGGAGCAGACCCGCATCGTCGAGGCCATTAATTGTTCCCTCCCCCAGCGCGGCGGCGTGCTCGTGCGCAAGTCCTGCTCGTTCAGCCAGTCGCTGGCCATGCACACGGCCCGAATTAAAATTGTGATTGATAATTACAATCTCACCCTACAATAGACCACCGCCAAATTTTGAAATACTTTGTGATGAAAAGCTAGAAAAAATTCTGGTTTTGCAAAAAAGCGGTTCAACTTCTTCGGCCAGGTCCCACCGAATCCCGGTGTTCAACCCTGGGCCCATTGCAAACCACTAATCAACTTACAGTGCCGGGGCAACCCAGCCTGCGGGGCAGCAGTATAGGATACTATTACTCCCAATACTATTATTCCCAGCCACCGCGAACAGGCCACACTACTCAATCCCAGCATTCGCCAATTATCGTGTTTTCAGTCAGTTGTTATGACTCATCAGTACTGCTTTCGCGGGCTTTGCGCCCTGGCACTGCTGAATACAGTCGGGGGCTGCCAGTCGTTACGGCCGGCCGGCCGCAACGCCGACAACACCACTAATTATTGCATTCTGCCCGAGGTATTTGTCCACGATACCTTGCCAACCGTGAGGACGGGGGCCACGCCCCCGTCGGTGCCGCCCGATTCCACCGGGCTGCCACTCCTATCGGCCCGCAGCCGGCAACTGGCGCTGACGTACGGGCTGGGGCCGGACCTGCGCCAACTCCGGCAACCGGCGCGGACCGGCTCCGGCCCGGCGAGAGCAGATTACCAAGCCTTTCTGCGACAGCGCGGAAAGCTGGTGCTGCAAGTGGTGCAGGCCTCGGGCGATGCATCGCGCGTCACGGAGGAACTGGAGTGCGAGCGGCAGCGCGTCGACCAAACTGCCCTCGGGCTCCAGGCCCTGCAAACCAAACGCATGAACCGCTTCACTGTGAGTTCCCTGCTGATGGGGGCGGCCAGCGGCACCATCAGCGCCACCCTTCAAAACAAGGCCACCAACCTGCTGCTGACGGTCATAACCGCCGGCCTCAGCGCCGGCCTGGGCGTGGGCACGCTCTTGGTCAGCCCGCAGCTAGACTACCCGATTCAGCGCAACTTGCTGGCCCCCGTCTGGTACCAATCCCCGCGCCCGGCCTTGTACCCACCAAACCTGTGGGCACTCCTCAACCAAGTGCGGGTCGGCCGGCCCGACTCCAACGCGCCGGCCCCGCTCCAAACCATCCGGCGGCGCTGGGCGCAGTACGACCAGCTGTGCGACCGCACAGCGGCCGCACATCTCGCGCTTTATTTTGGGGCCGGGGGCCCCTACCGCCTGGACGACCTGCACACCCGCTCCGCCATGCTTAACCAGTTGGAAATTATGGTACGCCTCGCGAACCAAGACCTGCAAAAGCTGCTCGTAGAGGTGAGCGCCATCGAGCCACAATAGGAACAAGCCAAGGCAGTCATGGTTGAAAGTCTGGGCCAAAAGCTAGCGCAGTTTTATCAACCGCATCCAGAAGTGTCTGGTAGGGCCGCCTCGCCCCCGGTGCCAACTGCCTGAATCCGCCCAGCCGCTACAGCCGCACCCCGATGCCAGGCCCCAGCAAGTAAAACCATTGGCCCACTGACAGCAAATAGCCCCCACCCAAATAGAGCGGAAACGTGAGCCGGCCCGTGCGCACGGGCGTCACCGAGCCCAGCACTACGATGCCTAGGTCGCGGTTGGTGGTCTGGCCCAGGTTGAAGGCGTTGAGGGCCACGAAGCCCGCCCCAATTTTGTAGGGCCGCAGGTGGTTGATGCGGCCTGGCGAGTAGAAGCTGAGCTGCGCCAGCGTGGCGATGCTGATGCCGCCAAAATCGCCGTAGCCCGTGTCGCCCTGTTTCCGGGTGAGCAGACCGGCCGGGAAGCTCACGTCGATATCGAAGCTGCTGCGGCGGCTCAGCACAAGGTCCACCACCTGGCTGTAGCCAGGCTCGCCGTACTGGCTGACGTTGTGCTTGATGACGATGATGATGCGCGACCAATCGTCGAGGTCGTAGGTTTTACGGCCCAGCAGCGCGTTGAGGCTTAGGGGCCCGCTTTGGCACTGTTTGTCTTGGTAATACCCGGCGCGGGGCGAGGGTTCGGAAGGACACACCACGAGGTTGTCGACGGTGCGTTGGTCGAGCAAATTGTTTTTGGCGTCGAGCACGCGCACGTCCACCGTCAGGTACTGCTTGCCGTAAAGCGCCTGGGCCCCGTCGATGCCACCAGTGTTAAAGGAAAACATCACGTCGCGGATGCTGTGTTCGTAGAGCACCGGCCCGTTGAGGCGGGTGATGGGAACGGGACCCTCGCCATAGCTCACACTCACAAAGTTGAGCGGGTGCGGGCGCTGCGCCTCCTTCACTGTGAGTACGAAGCCGGTGGGCGCGGTCCCGTCGAGGATGGCCAGGCGGCGGCGCACCACGTTCAGCGGCACTTGCACGCGGTAAATCACGGAATTATCGGCGCGGACTGACGAATCGGAGGGCACCGGTAGTAGGTCCTCGATATGGAAGCGGCCTTTGAGCAGCGACTCGCCTTCGAGGCGCACGTCCACAATTTCGCCGGGGCCCACGGTCAGGGACGAAGTCCAGTCGCCGCCGCGGTGCAGCACGCTCACGGCCGTCACGCGGGGCCGAGGCGCAATGTCGAAGTTGGTGATGTAGCGGGCTAGGTCACCGTCCTTGATGTAGAGGTAGCCCTGGGTTTGGCGGTGGGGGTTGAACGCGCGCAACTGGCACAGCACCCGGTCGTTGGTGAGGTAGCTGCGGGTGAACAGCTCGGCCACCAGAGCCCCACCGGGGTCTTGCTGGGCCTCCAGGCGGTAAGTATGGTGCAGGTCGAAGGAGCGGCCGTCGTCCAGAATCAACTCCGTGCCCTCCAAGCGCCCGGCTTCGTCGAACGTAATGTCCTTGCGGTCCACGCTGAGGAAGCGCAGGCGGCTGGCTTTCACCATAAAATCCTGGCGGATGGGCGGAAATTGGTACGTCAGCTTGCCATCGGGGCCCAGGCGCGGGCGCTCGGCCAGTAGGTTAAGGGCCAGCGTGTGGGGGCCGGGCTCGTTGGGTAGCAGGTGCAGGCGCAGGCCGATGCCCTCGCGGGTGATTTTGTAGTCGATGTCCTGCCCGCGCGTCCAGGTGTTGGTCACGCGCACGTTGGCGGGGTTGTCGGTGTTAAGGTCGAGGATTTTTTCTTCGCCCACGAACAGCTCGGAGTTTTGCACGCGCAAGTCGAGGCTGCTGCGCGTAAGGGGCAGCAGGCTAACTATTTGCTGGCGCTCGGGCCGCCCTGCCGTGTCGGCCGGGGCCGCGAACACCAGCCGCACGAAGGGCGTGGCCGTGAGATTGCGGAAGCGCAGCGTGGCCCGGAAGCTGCCGTCGGCCCCGCGCACCAGCGAGTCTTGCAGCTTGAAATCGGCCGAGGGCAACAGGCGCAGGCGCGCCAGGGGCCTCGTGGGCGCAGCGCGCAGCTCGACGGCTTGGTCATCAGCGCGGTAGTAGAAGTAGAGCCTGGGCTCGCCAGCCACGGTCAGCTGCTGGCGCGGCTGGGCGTAGCGGGTGGTGTCGAGGGTAAGGCTCACGCCCTGCACCAACGCGGCCGCGGGGACGGCCTGGCCGCGGGCGCGGCGCGGGGCACTCAGCCCCAAGCTTAACAGCAAGCAGGCCCAAAGAAAAGGAAAGCGCATGGCACCGAGTATAGCAAATCGGGCCCTAAAGTACGCCGGCGCCTGCACCGTCGAGTTGGCGGCCCTACTTTTAGGCGTTTATTCTAACGCCGCCGTGCCCCAGTCCTACAATGTTGCCATTCTCGGCGCCGGCCCGGCGGGCACCGCCTGCGCCCTGGCCCTGCGCGGGGCCGGCCTGCGCGTGGCCTTAGTCGACAAAGCCCGGTTCCCGCGGGACAAGATTTGCGGCGATGCCATCCCCGGCCCAGCCCTGAAGGCCCTGCGCCAACTCGATCCCACTTATGCGGAAGAATTATTGGCCGGTCTGCGCCCCAAGGCCGAAACCCGTGACAGCCGCGTGGTAGCTCCTAACGGCGGCAGCCTCGGCGTGCGCTGGCACCTGCCCACCTTCAACAGCCCGCGCCTGCACTTCGACGCGGCGCTGCTGGATTTGGTGAAGCGCCACACGGCCACTGAAATCCACGAAAATTTCGCCGTAAAAACCCTCACCGCGGCCCCCGACGCCGTAACGCTCACCGCCGCCGACGGCCGGCAGTTGCGGGCTGGCCTGCTCATTGCCTGCGACGGGGCCAACTCCATGGCCGCCCGCCAGCTCGCCCACCGCCGCCTCGACCGCGCTCACCACTGCGCGGCCGTGCGCGCCTACTACACCGACG
This sequence comes from Hymenobacter sp., assembly GCA_031428075.1. Classification (GTDB taxonomy): domain Bacteria; phylum Bacteroidota; class Bacteroidia; order Cytophagales; family Hymenobacteraceae; genus Hymenobacter. The sequence continues at coordinate 9,879 of JANPOR010000436.1, forward strand.
TGGCGGACGCCGACGGCCATACCACCGAGTTTTTCTTCCTAAAAAAATACCCCGCCGGCTACCTCTGGGTGTTTCCAGTCGGGGCCGGCGTACACAACGTGGGCTTCGGCATGCTCTCGAAAGACATCGTTGCTCATCAACTCAACTTAAAGAAAACCTTGCTGGAGCTGCTGCAAACCCATCCCCAGCTGGCCGCGCGCTTTGCCCCGGCCCAACTGTTGGGGCCGGTAACGGGCTTCGGGCTGCCACTGGGTACCGGCCGCCCCGCGCACGCCCTGGCCGGGCCGCGCTGGCTGCTGTGCGGGGACGCCGCCTCGCTCATCGACCCGTTGCAGGGCCATGGCATCGACACGGCCATAAAAAGCGGTATCCTAGCCGCCGCCCAGGCCGTGGCGTGCTTTGAAAAGCAAGATTTCAGCGACGCGTTTTTGCAGCACTACGCCCGTTCTGTACAGGCGCAGTTGGGGCCCCAACTGGCCCGCAGCTACCGCATCATGCAGTTTTTGGGCAACAAGCCCTGGCTCGTGAACGCCGGGGTGCGCCTGGCCCGGGTGCCACTGGCGCGCCGCTGGCTGCAAAAGCTGGTGGGCTAAATCATGGGCAGCGCGGACTACAAAGTCCGCGCTACTAGCTCCGGCCGTCGACCGGCCGTTTGCGTATGCTGGGGCCATGCGCCTACGACTTCGCCTGTTTGAATTTGAGGATTTGCCCTGGTTTCCGGCCGTTATTCGGGCCGGGATGATGGACTATCTGCGGTTCATGATTACCACGCTGGGCACCTACCGGCCCATCGCGCCGCTGTTGGCCGAGGGCCTGCGCCGCACCCACCAAACCCAGCTACTGGAGCTCGGCGCCGGCGCTGGCGGCGGCACTGAAACCGTGTGGAAAGCCCTGCAAGCCGCTGGCCTACCCGACATAAAGATTCGCCTCACCGACCTGTATCCCCAACCCGGGGCCTGGGCCGACATTGCCCGGCGCACGGCTGGGGCCATCACCGCCGAGCCGGCGCCCGTCGACGCGCTGGCCGTACCGCCGCACCTGCCGGGCCTGCGGGTTATCTTTTCGGCTTTCCACCACTTTCCGCCCGCCGCGGCCGAAGCTTTGTTGCGCGACGCCGTGCGGGCCGGCACCGGCATCGGCGTGTTCGAGGGCGCGGGCAAGCACTGGTGGGAACTGCTGCTGGCCTGGACGGCCCTGCCCGTGGCCCAGCTACTGCTCACACCGTTTTTCCGGCCATTCCGGCTCAGCCGCCTAGTATTTACTTACTTAGTTCCGGTTATTCCCTTCTGCACCATCTGGGATGGGTCGGTGTCGCTGCTGCGCCTCTACTCGCCCACCGAGCTGCTGGCCTTGGCTGCCCGCGCCGACCCGGCCGGCCGCTACGCCTGGCAAGCCGGCAAAAAGCACCATTGGTGGGGGCCCCAGGTGACGTATCTGGTCGGATGGCCGGATGGTGGCGAGCAGCTATCAATGAGCAACGGGCAGTAACTGACCATCTGTTGAATTAACGCCTTTTGCTCACCTTTACTCATTATCAATTCCTTATTACCACCCACTGCTAACCGTCATTGCCCATTGTCGATTGCTAATTACAGAAAGGCGTTGCTCTTGCTGCGCATTCCGTTCTCGCTCTACCTAATGCCGGTGTTCTGGTTCGGGCTGAGTGCCTTGCGGGGGCCCTGGAGCGGCGGGCGGGCCGCAGGCGTGTTCGTGGTGCTGCACCTGCTGGCCTACCCCGCGTCAAACGGCTACAATTCTTACTACGACCGCGACGAGGGCAGCATCGGCGGGCTGAAAACTCCTCCCAAGGTTACGCCCGAGTTGTTGCACCTGGTGTGGGTTTTCGATGCGCTGGCCGTAGCGGGGGCCCTGTTGTTGTCGGGTCCCTTCGCGGGGCTGGTGGTGGTATATCTACTGGTTTCCAAGGCCTACAGCTACGAAGGCATCCGCCTGAAAAAATACCCGCTGCTGAGCACGGCCGTGGTGGTGGTGTTCCAGGGCGCGTTCACGTTTCTGATGACGCAGATGGGCGCAGGGGCCGGCCCAGCGCAGCTTTTCGAGAAAACCAACCTGCTGCTGGCCGTGGTCAGCACCCTATTTTTGTGCGGCTCCTACCCGCTCACTCAGGTTTATCAGCATGCCGAAGACGCCCGCCGCGGCGACCGCACCCTGAGCTTGCGGCTCGGCATCCGGGGCACGTTCGTTTTTGCGGCGCTGGCGCTGGGGGCCGGGGCCGGGGCCCTAGCGCTGGCCTATTGGCTGCGCGGCGAGGCACGCAACACGCTCATTTTTCTGGGGGCTACGGGGCCGGTAATGGCCTTGTTTGGGCGCTGGGCTTGGCTGACGTGGCGCGATGCCCGCCACGCCAGTTTCGAGTGGACGATGCGCATGAACCAAGTATCATCGCTATGTCTGAGCGCGGCGTTTATTTTCATGCTGGCGTGGCAGAATCTTTAAGTTCCGCTCGCACAACCCCGAATCCCTGGGCAGGACAAAAAGCATAAGGCTAATTCCCATACCACAACGTCGGCTTAGATTATGAAAACCGAAGGCTTCACCCCGCTGGTTCAGGTATTTTTTCAACACAAGCTCACCGTTACTTTAGCCGGAAGCTGCACCATGGGGCTGCTCACTCCTGAACTATCGAAGCTCCAAAGCAGCAGCGAGACACTACTTGGCGGCGTAGTCACGTGCCACACAGATACTAAGCAGCACTTGCTAGACGTGAGAAAAGACACCCTGGAACTACACACGACCAAGTCGCAGCAGATTATGAACGAGATGGCCATGGGCCTGCACAAGCACCTGCCCGCCGCCGTGTGGCCGTGACGGGCCTCTGCGGCAACGGCGCTTCCAAATCGCCGGACAAGCCGGTGGGTGCGGCCATTATCACCATCTTGCACCAACACAAAGCTCATGAATACCGTTAGGTGTTCGACACCATGGGCGAGGCAATGAAGCAGCAAATCGTGAAGTTCGTGGTTCAGAAGCTGCAAGGGTTGGTAGGCCAAGTGCCCGACATGCTGCCCACGCGCATGCACCGCAAGTAACCAGGTATTCGGCCGGGGCCTAGCTTTAGTCGTTGGTCCGGGGCCCAAACGCCAGAAGCCAACGCATTGCTGCGTTAGCTTCTGGTTTTTATCAGGTTTCGGCTGTCCCTATCCGTTCATCGACAGCAGGAACTCGTTGTTGTCCTTGGTGCCTTTGATGCGGTCTTTCAGGAACTCCATGGCCTCGGTGGCGCTCATGTCGGTCATGAAGCGGCGCAATACCCAGACACGAGCCAGCTCTTCCTTGCTCATGAGCAGGTCTTCGCGGCGGGTGCCGGAAGCAGGGATATCGATGGCCGGAAACACGCGCTTATTGGCCAGCTTGCGGTCGAGCTGCAATTCCATGTTGCCGGTACCCTTGAATTCTTCAAAAATCACTTCGTCCATCTTCGAACCCGTCTCAATCAGGGCCGTGGCGATGATGGTGAGCGAGCCGCCGCCCTCCACGTTACGGGCCGCGCCGAAGAAGCGCTTGGGCTTTTGCAGGGCCCCGGCGTCGATGCCGCCCGAGAGGATGCGCGAACTACTGGGTTGCACCGTGTTGTAGGCCCGCGCCAGGCGGGTGATGGAATCGAGCAGAATCACCACGTCGTGGCCGCACTCCACGAGGCGCCGGGCTTTGTCAAGGGCCATTTCAGCAATTTTCACGTGGCGGTCGGCCGTTTCGTCGAAGGTTGAGCTGAGTACTTCGGCCTTCACGGTGCGGGCCATGTCAGTCACTTCCTCGGGGCGCTCGTCGATGAGCAGAATCATCAGATACACCTCCGGGTGGTTCTCCGAAATGGCGTTGGCGATTTCCTGGAGCAGCACCGTCTTACCCGTCTTGGGCTGGGCCACGATGAGGCCCCGCTGCCCCTTGCCGATGGGCGCGAACAAGTCGAGCACGCGGGTGCTGATTTGGCTGGGCTTGGTGGTGAGCTGCATCCGCTCATCGGCAAACAGCGGCGTTAAGTAGCTGAACGGCACCCGGTCGCGGACTTCCTCTACCGTGCGGCCATTCATGCTGTCGATGCCCACCAGGGCAAAATATTTCTCGCCCTCACGAGGCGGCCGGATGGTGCCCACCACCGTATCGCCGGGTTTCAAAGCAAACTGCTTCACCTGCTGCGGCGACACGTACACGTCGTCGGGCGAACTCAGGTAGTTATAAAAAGGCGAACGCAGGAAGCCATAACCACCGTCGGGCATCAGCTCGAAGGTGCCGTTGCCAGGTACTACCAGCTCCAGCTCCTGGCGGGCCGGGCGCTGGAGCTGGTTCTGATTCTGGTTTTGTCCCTGGCTTTGGTTCTGGTTTTGGTTTTGCGGCTGGTCGGGGTTCTGGCCCTGGCCATTGGTGCGCTGCTCGTCGCGGCGCTGCTGGCGCTGCTGGTCGCGCTGGGCCTGGCGCTCTTCACGAGTCTGGCGGGGCTGATCGTTGCGGGGCTGATCGTTGCGGGGCTGATCGTTGCGGGGCTGATCGTTGCGGGGCTGATCGTTGCGGGGCTGATCGTTGCGGGGCTGATCGTTGCGGGGCTGATCTTGCCGAAACGGGCGCTGGTCGCGGTCGTTGCGGCGATTGGCATAGTCATCGGTGCCGAAGTCGCGGGAGCGGCCGTTATCGCGGGCCGGGGCCCCACCGTAGCGGCCGACGGCATCGGCTGAAGGCGTCTCAGCGGGCAGCAGCTCGCTGCCCTCGCTGTTTTCAACGGCCTCACGGGCAGCGCGGGCCTGGTCGCGGGCGGCCTGCGCGGCTTGCTCAGCCGCACGGTTTTCGCTGATGGGACGGCCATTGCGGCCTACCCGCTCGCGGCGGGGGCGTTCCATGGGTGCATCGGCGCCGGCAGTGGGCGTTGCTTCGAATTCGGCCGTTACCACCTCGGCTACCGGCTTTTCAAACTCAATGTCGGACGCGACAGCTGGCGAAGTCTCAGTAGCTACAGCTACCGGGACGGCCGCGATGGGCGCAACGGCAACGGCCGCCGGGATTCTGGCAGGCGGGGCCGTGTCGGAGAACGGCTGTTCGGCCGCGACGCGGCGAGTGGAGCGGACGGCGGGTGCCGGCGCAGCGGCTACGGGCGCGGGCCGGGAAGCCCGGGCCGGTTTGGCAACGGGCTTGGGGGCCTCAGCCTCGACGGCGTTGTCGGGGCCCGGCTGCAGGGCTTGCTGGTCCAGAATCTTATAAATCAAATCCTGCTTGCTAAGTCGCTTGAAGTTACCAACGTTCAGCTGCTCGGCAATTTCCTTGAGGTCGGACAGTAGACGGTCCTTCAACTCGTTGAGGGTGTGCATAGAAAATTAGATGGAGGATATATCGGGGAGGACCCGGCGGACGAGCTACGAAGCCGTCAATAGCACGGGAGCAACGGGGCGTATAAGCCACCGGCTAAAAAGCCGCACTAGCGCGGCACTACAACGCGAATCGGGTGGAGCAATAAGATAGGGCAACCCGGCACCACTAGAAAAACCAGGTGGCCGGCGCAGTCCGGCGGCATCCCAGGGGCCCGGCGGTCCAACCATGATGGTTAGGTTGCGGCCGCAATGTTAGGTCATTACGAGCAAACGACCAAATCGGCTACCCACCGGCCTACCTTTGTCGCTGATTCCACAACCCGCGTACCATGCTGCAAGTTTCCGTCCTTCGAGAACAAACCGACCGCGTGCTGGCCGGCCTCGCCAAAAGGCACTATCCTACCGGGCCCGCCGATGTGGCCGCTATCGTTGCCCTCGACCAGCGCCGCCGCGCCATCCAAACCAGCCACGACGACGCTCAAGCCGAAGCCAACGAACTGGCTCGCCAAATCGGGGCCCTGATGAAAACCGGCGACAAAGCCGGTGCCGAAGCCCTCAAAGCCCGCACGTCCGAGTTGAAGCAGTACACCAGGGCCGCTGCCGACGAGCTGACGCAGGTGGAAATTGCCATCCAGCAGCTGCTTTACAAATTACCCAACCTGCCCCACGGCAGCGTGCCCGAAGGCCGCGCGGCCCAGGACAACGAGGTGGTACGCGAGCACGGCACCAAGCCCGAACTGTACGCCGGGGCCCAGCCGCATTGGGAGCTGATTAAAAAGTACGACATCATCGATTTTGAGCTGGGCATCAAAATCACGGGGGCCGGCTTTCCGGTATACAAAGGCCAAGGGGCCCGGCTGCAACGCGGGCTGATTAACTTTTTTCTCGACGAAGCCCGCGCCGCCGGCTACACCGAAATCCAGCCGCCGATTCTGGTGAATGAGGCCAGTGGCTACGGCACCGGCCAGTTGCCCGATAAGGAAGGCCAGATGTATCACGACGCGGCCGACAACCTGTACCTGATTCCGACGGCCGAGGTGCCGGTGACGAACCTCTACCGCGACGAGATTATCCCGGTTGAGCGGCTGCCGATTCGCAACGCGGCCTACACGCCCTGCTTCCGTCGGGAAGCCGGCTCGTGGGGCGCCGACGTGCGCGGGCTCAACCGCCTGCACCAATTCGATAAGGTAGAAATCGTGCAAATCACGCAGCCCGAAAACAGCTACGCCGCCCTCGACGGCATGGTGGCCCACATCGAAAGCCTGCTGCAAAAGCTGGGCCTCCCCTATCGCTTGCTGCGCTTGTGCGGCGGCGACATGGGCTTCACCAGCGCCCTCACCTACGACCTCGAAGTGTGGAGCGCCGCCCAGGGCCGCTGGCTGGAAGTGTCGTCGGCTTCTAATTTTGAAACCTACCAGGCCAACCGCCTCAAGTGCCGCTACCGCGCCGAGGGCGGTAAAACCCAGCTCTTGCACACGCTCAACGGCTCGGCCCTGGCCCTGCCCCGCATCGTGGCCGCCCTGCTGGAGAACAACCAAACGGCGGACGGCATCGAGCTACCCAAGGTGCTGCACAGCTACTGCGGCTTTGAGATGATTAGGTAAGCTCAATCATCATCTTATCTGACTCTCACAAAAGCCCAACTGTCTGTAACAAGCAATTGGGCTTCTTGTGAGAATCAGATTTGAACTTCTCGACAAGGTTTTCTTCGCTTCATTACCGGTATGGAATTAACAATAATTGTTTGACCAACTTGGTCAACTGTATTTCTGAGTGCAGGAGTATCTACTCCTCTAAAATAAAAGGTAACCCACTCGTCTTCGTTAATAATTAATTTGTATTGAAAGAAGAAAGGCGGTTTATCGTCGTAGAAATGCCCTATATAGTCTATGGTCAAACTATTAGCCTGCTTATTAATAATTATGGAGACAATCTTGAGGTTTCGATTTTTTGCTTTCAACACTTCCCGTTCAACTGCATAAATATCTGAAATCGATTTGTGCGGCTTTCTTCTCATGCTAATGTTGAGTCCTTCAATGAATACAAAATCTAGTTGACGGTCTTTGACTCGGCCGAAATAGCCTTCACCAATATCTAGACAACTACTAAAGGGATATTGATGCTCAGTCCAGTTTGCAGGAACCTTAATTGATACTGCCCCTTCAATCAGCTGCATCGGCACGAAACTATCTGACTCTTGAGTACAAGAGGCAAGTAGCTAGCTGCAACAAATAACTGCTTTAAATTTGGCTAGGAATTGCACGTCAGATTTTGGTTAATACTCCAACATTTTCTCGTCCACGTAGCACCAGAGCCACCGCTCGCCGGGCTGGGCGGAGGCCATAACCGGGTGGCCCACGGCGTGGAAGTGCTTAGTGGCGTGCTTGTTCTTCGAGTCGTCGCAGCAACCGACGTGGCCACAGTCCTGGCAGACACGTAGGTGCACCCAGGTATCGCCCAGGGCTACGCACTCGGGGCACGCGTGCTGGGCGGCGGGGATCAGCTTCGTGAGGCTGGCGAGGTGTCGGCAGATTTCGGGCATGGCTTCGTGGACTACGAATTGGTTGGGCCCTAGCGCCCGTCGCGGGGCGGCAGGTTCAAATCTAACGCCTGGTCTTTCATACACTTGAAATGGCCCTGCGGACACTGCGCAAACCCGATTTTGGAGCAGGGCCGGCACGGCAGGCCCGGCACTTCCAGCACCCGGAAATCGGTTTTATACGGGTACATCCCGAAGGCCGGCACCGTGTTGCCCCACACGCTGAAAATTTCTTTCTGAAACGCCGCCGCGATGTGCATCAGTCCTGTGTCGTGGCTCACCACCACCTGCGCCTGCCGCAGCAGCGAGGCCGACTGGTGCAGCGAGTACCGCCCGCAGCCGTTGTGAATGAGGGGGTTGGTAAGCTGGAAAATCGGTGGACTTGACGGAAAATAGTACGGACTCTCAGGAATGAGGGCCCTGGGCTGGCCGCTGGCCGCGCCTTCGGCAAATGCCAGCTCGATGACGTGGCCAGTGCTCTCATCTTCGGGGCCCCCGAGCAGCATGATGGGCCGGTTGAGCTTAGCGCACAGCTCAATCAGCTTCTCGACGGGTAGGCGCTTGGTGGCATGCTGAGCCCCGATGGCCACCGCCACGTAGCCGCGCTGGAAGCCCGCTGGCAGCGTTTGCAGGTCGATTTCCTGGCCTTCGGGGATGAAGTAGTCGAGGCCCTGGCCGTCGTTTTTCACGCCCAGCGACGCGGCCGCGGCCAGGTAGCGGTCCACGACATGGATGTTGGGCAGGGTGTTGATTTTGAAATTGACCAGCAGCCATTTCTGGCGGTTCAGCTTGTCGAAGCCGGCTGATTTCACGTTGAGTTGCAGCTTGATGAGCCGGGTGCGCAGGTTGTGGTGCAAATCGACGATGAAATCGAACTTCTCAGCCCGCAGCTCGCGCACTAGCTCTCGCAGCGACCCGCTGAGCACGTGTACTTTGGCTACGTATGGGTTGGGTTCGAGCAGGCCTCGGTAGGCGGGCTTGGTGGCAAAATGCACCTCCGCGCCCGGCACCTGCTGCGCCAAGGCGCGCACCACGGGCGTGGTGAGCACAATGTCGCCGATGGAGGACAAGCGGAGAACGAGAATTTTCATTTCAAATAAGAGCCCTTCCCAATAAGGCGGTCAAACTGACCGTAGGCCGTCACGCTGAGCACAGCCGAAGCATCTCTCCCGCTCGCTAATCAAGGGATGACTGCCGCAGGAGAGATGCTTCGGCTGCGCTCAGTATGACCGCCTAATTCGGATTTACCTTCACTACTCAAACAGCGACGTTTTGACTTTTTCGGGCGGTTTAATGGCGGCTTTGCGCGCCTCAAAGTAAGCCGCGACTTCCTCCACCGTTTTGGTATTGAAGGTCATCTCCTTGGTCAAAATGCCTTTGCGGCCCATGAGCACGCCGTAGCGGGTGTCGGCGTAGCCGTCGGTGTGGTGGGCGTCGGGGTTGATGCTGAGCTGCACGCCCTGGTCGAGAGCGTAGCGCACCCAGCGCCAGTCGAGGTCGAGACGCCAGGGGTTGGCGTTGATTTCGATGATGACCTGGTGCTGGACGCAGGCGTCGATGACAGCCTTGTAATCAATGGGATATCCCTGGCGGCGCAGCAGCAGGCGGCCGGTGGGATGGCCCAGCATGGTGCAGTACGGGTTGGCAATGGCCCCCAGCAGACGGTCGGTAGCCTTACGCTCGTCCATTTTCAGGTTGGAATGGATAGAGGCGACGATGAAGTCGAAGCTTGCCAGCACGTCGGGGCTGTAATCCAAGCCCCCATCACCCAGAATGTCGCTCTCAATGCCTTTGAAGATGCGGAACGGGGCCAGCTCTTCGTTCAGCTTATCGATTTCGTGGTGCTGCTGGCGGATGCGGTCCACGCCCAGGCCGTTGGCGTAGTGCGCGGATTGCGAGTGGTCGCAGATGCCAAGGTATTCAAAGTTGTGGTCGCGCAGCCAAGTAGCCATTTCGCGCAGCGAGTGGTTGCCGTCGGAGTAGGTGCTGTGGTTGTGCAGCGAGCCGCGGATGTCGCCGTCTTCGAGCAGACGGGGCAATTTGTGCTCGGCGGCCAGTGCGATTTCGCCTAGGCCCTCGCGCAGTTCGGGCACCAAGTATTGCAGGCCGGCTTTCTGGTAGATGGCTTCTTCCTGCTGGAATTTTTCGCGCCGGGCCCACTGCCGGAGCGTGGCCGGCTGGCCGGGGCCCTGGCCGGCGGCGTTGGGCAGCGGCTCGCTGAGGTGCGTTTCGGTGGCCGTTTGGAGGAATAACTCGTTCACAAAATCCTCCGGGGCCGTCAGCAGCACTTCCACGGCCACGCCCGAGCCAGCGGCGGTGCCAGCGGCGGTGCCGCGCCAGGCAAAGGGCCCCGAGCGAGCCGGGTCGGGCACGAGGCCTTCCAACGAATTGAGCAGGTCGTGGGCTTTTTCGGGAGCCGTGGTGGCGGCCACCAAGGCCACAGTTTCCACGGTTTCGAGGCGGCGGCGGGTTTCGCCGGCCACGGCCACCTGGTCGGTGCCGAGGGTCTCGCGCAGGCGGCGGGCCAGGGCCTCGGCCAACTCTTCCGCTTGCGGGTAGAGCAGCTTGCCCCTGCTCTGGTCGGTAAATTCGAGCGCGTCCAGAATGGCCTGCTGGGTCTTTTGGCCGAAGCCTTTGAGCTTGCTCACCTGGTCGGCTTCGGCAGCGTCGCGCAACTGCTCGGCGCTTTCGATGCCCAGTTCCTGCCACAGGGCCCTAATTTTTTTGGGGCCGATACCCTTCACTTTCAGCAGCTCCACCACGCCGGGTGGGGTGGCGGCGAGCAGGCGCTCTAAGTCCGAGAATGTGCCCGTATCGAGCAGCTCGGCCACTTTGGCGGCGGCCGTTTTACTCAGGCCCGTCCGGTCGGGTAGGCCCGAGCGCTCCACTTCGGCCACCGGAAAGCTCAGGGCCTCCAGAGCGGTGGCAGTGCCTTCGAGGGCCCGGATTTTGAAAGGGTTTTCGTCGTGCAGCTCCATGAGCTGCGCCGCCAGCCGAAAGGCGCGGGTAAGGGCACGGTTGTCCACAGGAAATAGTCGTTTGGGTGAGCTAATGTAGCGCCGGCTGTAGCTTGCGGGCCCCAGCGGTGGCTCTGCAGGGCCGCGAACTTCGTATTGGTGCTTACGTTAACTTCAACACTTATGGTCCCTGTTTGGTCCCGCTGCTTGACGTTGGTGCCGCTACTGTTCGCCGCGGGCGCCTGCCAACAGCGCCGCACGGCCCCGGCCGCATCCTCCAAGGAGTTGCAAGGTACGTGGCTGCAATCGACCGAAGAAACCCGCGGCGATACACTATTCTACCGGCCCAACACCTACCAGTTCCCGCCCAGCCGCGGGCGCACGGGCTTCGCCATTGGGCAGGCCGGGCGCTTTACACAGTTCGATGTGGCCCCCACCGATGGCCTGACCGGGCACGACGGCACTTGGACGGTCCCCTACCCTACCCACCTGCGCATTCACTTGGCCGACGGCAGCAGCCCCGATTACTCTCTGGAAATCATTGATTTGCACAAAGGCGTATTGAAACTGCGACGCCAGTAGGGAAAAGACAGAGTGGCAAGAACTTGCCACCGCTCGGCACCGAACTCTGGCTCCTGTACCTGAAGCTGGACAAAAAGGAAGGGCGCTTTAAACCGAAGCTTCAGCGTATGGACGTAATTTTCCGGCCTTTCACTGGCTTAGGCCTCGTGCGGACTAGCCCGGCGCCGGCGCATCTACGCTCAATAAAAACCACGGGCCTTGACGACGAAACCGCTTTCGGGTTCGCCGTGCGCACTGCCCCGACGCAGATTTCGTGGTGATTTTAACAGTTTTCTTATTTTTCGTTAGATAATATGAAGTTCCCCGCAACTCTTGCCCTTACCGTTTTCCTCACGGCTCCCGCATTGCAGGGGCCCCTAGCGGCCCTGGCACCCACAGCCCTGCAAATCCAAAGCACTCCGGGGGCGGTCCCCGCCGTCAATCGCATCG
>JANPOR010000437.1:0-9803 GCA_031428075.1 Hymenobacter sp.
CCAAGTCGTAGCTCTGCAGGATGAGCTGGGCATTTTTCACCGAGCCGTCGACCAGCTTGGGCATTTTGATGACCGGCGGACGCTTCATGGCCACTTGCAGATAAATTTTGCGCCCCTCCTTCACCTTTTCGCCCGGCGTGGGGTCCTGCGTGAGCACCGTGAACGGCCGGGTGCCGGGGTTGTAGCTCGAATCATCCACAAAATACGCCAGGTGGCGCGTGTCGAGGTAGCTTTCCAACTCGGCCAGGTTCATGCCCGTCACCTTGGGCACCGTAATGGTTTCGCCGTGGTGCGTCGTCATGGGCAGGTACACATAGAAAAACCCCAGCACGAGCAGCGCCATTGCGCTCAGCACCAGCAGCAGGTGCTTCACAACGTCGAGCGGGGTGTTGGCAGATAAGAACTTGGCCATGTCTTGGTGCTTGGTTGTTAGTGCTTAGTGATTGGTTATTGGTGCGTAGTGCCTGGTGCTGGGCACTACGCACCAAGTGCCACCCGCTCGGCCCGCGCTTTGCCAAACTCCAAGATGCGGTCGACAATTTGGTAGGGCGTGTAGCCGGCCAGGGCCGTTTGGTGAAAAATGCAGGTGGCGGGCGTCATGCCGGGCAACGAATTGACTTCGATGACGATGACTTCCACGGCCCCGGACTGCCGCACCCGCACGAAGGCGTCAATCCGGGCGTAGCCCTGGATGTCGAGCACCTCGGCCACGCGGCGCAACACCGCCTTCACCTCGTTGCTGATGCGCTGGCGCTCGGCGTTGTCGGGGGCGTAGCGGGCGGGCGTGATATTTTGCCCCTCGCCAGCCAGGAATTTCTCCTCCAGACTCAGTACTTCGCCGTTGGCCAGGGCCTCGCTGGCCTCGAACACTTCGATGGCGAACCGGCCGTCGGCGTCGTAGCTCGTGAGCAGGCCCCCAGTAATTTCGAGGAAGTGCGCCGCCCCGTCGCGGCTAATCAGCGTCTCCACCAAAAACGCGTCCTTGCACGGAAACTCCTCTTTAAACCCCAAGTGCAGCACTTTGGCGGGGCCCTCCAGCAAGTCGTCTTGGTCGCGGAACATCAACTCCGCGAACGCCGCTAGCTCGGCCCGGTTCTTAATCTTCTTCACCGCCGACGAGCAGCCGTCGTCCGCCGGCTTGGCGATGAAGGGGTAGACAAACTGTGTTTCCAGGCTGCGGTAGAAGCTTTCGGCATCGGCCTGCCACTCCAAGCGCGGGGCCATGCGGTGGTCGGCCACCAGCAGGTCGGCTTCGCGCAGGCGGCAATTCGTTTCGAACTTGTTGATGGTAACGGCGCTGCTGGCCACGCCCGAGCCGTTGTAAGGCAGGCCGTAGCGTTCCAGTTCTTGTTGCAGGGCCCCATCCTCGCCCGGCCGGCCGTGCAGGGCGATGAACACCTCGTCGGCCATTTCGGCTAGCTCTTCGAACGATATGCGGCGCGGCTGGCTCAGCCCCTGCCCGGCGTAGGTGCGGGTGAGAGCCGCCGCCTCGCGCTGGATTTCGGCCAAGATTGGGTGGGGCCCCGCTCCGGCTACGGCGTGCTCAATTTTCTCGCGGATGTCATCGGCGTTGTCCTTCAGCATCACGTTGATGGGCAGCACATAAAGTTGGTGCTCGCGGGCCGAGCCGGTGAGAAACACTGGCACCGGCGCGTACTTGGCCGACGAGCTGAGCTTCTCGTAAATATTACGCCCGCTCTCCACCGAAATGTGGCGTTCCGACGAGTACCCGCCCATAATCACGGCCACGCGAATGCGCCCGCCCGCGCCGGCCTGCTGCCGGTCGGCCACCGCCGCGTCGAGCCGCGCCAGCAGGGCCCCCCGCCCCACCGGCTGCACGCCGGCGCGCCGGCGCGCCGCCAGCGAGGTGCGAACGAGGTACGTTAGAAACTGCGACGGATTCAGCCCAATCTCGGCCGCTTGGTGGAAGAAAAACGAGGCCGGCAGCATGCCACTCGTCGTGTTCGGGTCGTTGAGAAAAATGGTGCCGTCAGCCTGAATAAATCCGTCGAGCCGGGCGTAAACCTGAAAGCCAAACGTACCGAACATCGCCTGGCATTCCTGGCGAATGCGCTCAATGTCCGCCTCGGGCAGGTCGATGGGCGTGATTTTGCGGGCCAGGCCGGGCAGGTACTTCGAGCGGTAGTCGAACACCTCAGCGCCTTTCACGATTTCAGTGGGCGGCAAGGCCAGCGGCTGGCCGTTCTCGTCTTCCACCACGATGCACGAAAACTCGCGCCCAGCCACGAAGGCTTCCAGCAACGCTGCCGTTTCGCCGTGGATACTGGTAAGACGCACGGCATCAGCCGTCTCAAACCACAGGCTGAGGGCCCCCAGCAAGGCTTCGGGGTGGTAGATGGGCTCGCCGGCGGCAGCCGATGAAATGCCCGTAACGGCTTCCAGCACCAGCGGCAGGCCGATGCCCTCGCGGATGTCGGCCAGCTGCTGGGCCCAGGCGCACTGGCCTTCGGCGCTGAGGGCCTGCCACTCGGCGCGGGCCAGGATTTTGCGGAACAAGCTGCGCTCCATGGCGGCTTCGAAGGCTGGCAAATCACTCTCTTTCAAAATGCTGATGCCGATGCTGCTCCCCTGATGCGGGGCTTTGAGCACCAGCGGCAAGCCCAGGGCCCCCACCGTGTCGGCCAGCACGGCGGCGTGGTCGGTGGCGTCCCAGGCGGCTGCGGTGAGCACGTGAAATTCCGGCGTGGGCCGGCCCAGGGCGCGAAGCAGGTTCTTCTGTGCGATTTTGTCAATTCCGAACGCCGACGGCAAAATACCCGAGCCCGAGTACGGCACGCCTACCCATTCGAGCAGGCCCTGGATGGCCCCGTCCTCGCCGCCGGGCCCATGCAAGGCCAGAAAGGCGAAATCCATGAGCTTAGGCAGCTCGCGGGCTTCGAGGCGGCGGCCGACGTGGCCGATTAATTCATCGAGCTGTGCTTCGCTTAGGACCCCCAGGCTCTCTACGTACACCGACCACGGATGGGCCGTGGGCGGCAGCGCGGCCACCGGCGGGTAGAAGTCGCGGACGGTGCCCTTGTACAAGTACTGCCAGTCGAGCAAGATGAAGTTGCCGAGGCTGTCCACAAAAATGGGTACCGGCTGAAACAACGCCTTGTCCAAATTATCAAAAACGGTACGCCCGCCGGCAAACGAAATCTCCCGCTCGCGCGAGGGGCCTCCGAAAAAAATCCCAATTTTCATAATGCAGCAAAGGTAAGGAGGAGGCAAGGGTAGTTGCGGGCGGGCAGAAGCTGCTCGATTCGGTGGCCGGTTCGGGCGAACGCGAGTTTTAGCACGCCGTTGGGTTCAGCAGCGCCACCAGTTCGGCCACCCGGGCGGCGTCCGTCTCGCACTGCGCAGCCTGAAACAGGCCGGCGGCCGGATCGGGTGGCAGCAGTTGCTTGGCACTGGTGTGAAACTCCTGGGCCCCGGTGCCGGCGGCCAACGCCTGAATGTTAGCTGCCGTAATGCCCGCCCCCGGCATGATTTCGATGCGCCCGCCCGCCTGCGCCACCAGCGCGGCCAACCGCGCCTGCCCGGCCACGGCCGTGGGCTGGCCACCCGATGTGAGCAAGCGCTGGCAGCCCACGGCGATGACGTCTTCCAGCGCCTCGACTTGGGCGGGACAGTTATCAAAGGCGCGATGAAAAGTGACATCCAGCGGGCGGGCCAGCGCCGCCAGGGCCCGGCACTGGGCCACGGCCACGCGGCCGGCGGCGTCGAGCACGCCCAGCACCACGCCCGCGCAGTCCAACTCGCGGCACATTTCGATGTCGGCCCGCATAACAGCCAGCTCATCAAGGCTGTACACGAATCCGCCCGGCCGGGGCCGAATCAGCACGAAAACTGGGATTTGCAGCCGGGCCCGCACTTCTTTAATCAACCCATATGACGGCGTGGTGCCGCCCTGCTCCAGGTTCTGGCACAGCTCGATGCGGTAGGCCCCGCCCGCCTGCGCCGCCAAGGCCGACGGCAACGAGGCCGCGCAGATTTCCAACCGGCGGCTCACTTCAGCAAATGGTCGGCGGCGATGAGCTGGCGCTGGTTGACTGCCGTGCACAAGGCGTAGCTGAAACCCGCTTGCAGGGCGAAGGCCCCCACTTGGCCCTGGGCATTCACGGCGATGAACGCCACCTGAATGTCGTGCGCCTTGGGGCCCTTGATGGCGGCGATGCGCGCCACGGCTTCCTGGCAGGCGGCCTGCGGCGAGCGGCCCTGGCGCATCAGTTCCACCACGGTGTGGGCCCCGGCCATGCGAATCACGTCTTCGCCCTGCCCGGTGGCCGCGGCCGCCCCCACGGCGTTGTCAACGAACAAACCCGCGCCGATAAGGGGTAGTCGCCGATACGGCCGCGCATCTTGAAGCCCATGCCGCTGGTGGTGCAGCTGCCGCTGAGGCGGCCCTGGCCGTTGAGCGCCAGCATGGCGATGGTGTCGTGGTTGTTCGTGCCGCCCGCGGGGCCCACCGGGTGGCTGCCGGTGTTTTCGATGTTGATGACGGGCCGGTACTGGCTGGTTTTGAGCCATTCGCGGTACGCTTTTTCCGCGTCGGCGCTCAGCTGCCGGGGTTCGAGTGGGAAACCTTGGGCCACAGCGAATTGCTGGGCCCCCTCGCCCACCAGCAGCACGTGCGGGGTGCGCTCCATCACGCGCCGCGCCACGCTCACGGGGTGCTTGATGCGCTCCAGGGCCGCCACGCCGCCGCAGTTAAATTGGTGGTCCATGATGCAAGCGTCGAGGGTCACTACGCCGTCGCGGTCGGGGTTGCCGCCCAGCCCCACGCAGCAGCTCTGCGACGCTTCAGTGATGCGCACGCCGGCCTCCACGGCGTCGAGTGCGCCTCCGCCACCGCTCAGGATTTTCCACGCACCCTGGTTGGCCGCTACACCCGCGTCCCAGGTGGAGATGACCAACGGTGCGCCGGCCTTGAGGGGCCCCGGCAGGGCGGCAACGGCCAGCGGCGCGGCGGCCAAGCCGGCTAGACCAGCAGCCGAGGAATGCAGGAATTTGCGGCGGGATGGCATAAGGCAGGGCAGTTTCGTGGTCGACGAGCGGGCTGTCATCGAGGAGCCTCACCCCCATCGGGTGACGGCGAAAGATACTGCCAGCGGTCAGCTCCCGCGTACTTTCGCCACCGCATGTTATTAGCTGTATGATATTAATTGCCGACGGCGGCTCGACCAAGTGCAGCTGGTGCCTGCTGGGCGACGGCCGCTCCCGCACCTATTTCGCCACCGAAGGGTATAACCCCTACTTCGTGGACACGGCCGCCATTACCACGTCGCTGGCTGGGGCCCTGCCTGCTACCGTGCCACGGGCGCAGGTGCGCGCTGTGCATTACTACGGGGCCGGCGTGCTGTCGGCGGCCAAGGCCGAGGTGGTGGCCGGGGCCCTGCGGCAGGTGTTTTCGGGGGCCCGGGTGCACGTGGCCGAAGACCTGCTGGCGGCCGCCAGGGCCCTGCTGGGGCACGAGGCAGGCTTTGCGGCCATTTTAGGCACGGGCACCAACTCTTGCCTCTACGACGGCCAGCGCATCACCCACGTCGTCGAATCGCTGGGCTACTCGCTGGGCGACGAGGGCGCGGGCACGTTCATCGGCCGGCTGCTGCTGCGCGACTACCTGCGCGGCCGGCTGCCCACGGGCCTAGCGGCGACCATGCAGGCCACTTACGCCTTGGGTGACGTCAGCGAGGTACTCGACCGGCTCTACAACCAGCCTTTACCCAACCGCTTCCTGGCCGGTTTCGCCAAATTTGCGCACGACCACTACCACGAGCCGCCCTGCCGCGCCGCGGTGGCGCAGGCGTTTGAGGCATTTTTTGAGCAGATTGTGACGCATTACCCCGACTACCGACGCTACGCTTTCAACTGCGTGGGCTCGGTAGGCTACCATTTCCGCGAAGAGTTGGCGCGGACGGCGGGCCGCCACGGCATGGCGGTGGGCCAATTCATGCAGGGGCCCATCGACGCGCTGGTGCGCTACCACGAAAGCGAAGCGGGGCACGACTGGTAGCGCGGGAAACGCGTTTCCACCCGTCATGCGTGCGAGACACGCCGGGGTACTGGCCAACCCTGCGGCCGCTTCGGCGGTAAGCACGAGAAAGTTTGCACAAAGGCCGCACTTTTACGACCTTAATTACTTACCCCAATCCATCCCCATGAACACTTTGGATAACACCAATTTCGCCGGGCGTCGCGCCGTAGTGCGCGTCGATTTCAACGTGCCGCTCGACGGCGACCTGCGCATCACCGACGACACCCGCATCCGGGCGGCCACGCCTTCCATCAAGAAAATCCTCGCCGACGGCGGGTCCGTGGTGCTGCTCTCGCACCTGGGCCGGCCCAAGGGCGGCTACGAAAAGAAGTATTCGCTCCAGAGCCTCGTGCAACGCCTGAGCCAGGAATACGGCCAGGAGGTACAGTGGGGCGGCGACGTGCGCAGCCCCGAGGCCCTCGAAAAAGCTCAGCACCTGCAAGCCGGCCAGGTACTGCTGCTCGACAACCTGCGCTTTCACCCCGAAGAAGAAGCCGGCGACCCGGCCTTCGCCCAGTACCTGAGCCAGCTCGGCGATGTGTACGTGAATGACGCCTTTGGCACCGCCCACCGCGCCCACGCCTCCACGGCTGTGATGGCGCAGTATTTTGCGCCCGAGAACCGGGTGGGCGGCTACCTGCTGCAGGGCGAAATCGACAACGCCCGCAAGGTACTGGAGCACGCCGAGCGGCCCTTCACGGCCATCATGGGCGGGGCCAAGATTTCGGATAAAATTTTGTTAATCGACAAGTTACTGGACAAAGTAGACAACTTGCTCATCGGCGGGGGCATGGCCTACACGTTTGCCGTGGCCCAGGGCGGCCACGTAGGCAGCTCGCTGCTTGAGGCCGACAAAGTAGACCTTGCCCGCGAGCTCATCGCCCGTGCCAAGGCCAAAGGCGTGAACCTGGTGCTGCCCGGCGACAGCCTCATCGCCGACGTTTTCGCCAACGACGCCAACGTGGACGTGGCCCCCTACGACGCCATTCCGGCCGGCTGGATGGGGCTCGACCTGGGCCCCGACGCCCGCGAGGAGTTCGCCGACATCATCCGCGCCAGCAAAACCATCCTGTGGAACGGCCCGATGGGCGTGTTTGAGATGAGCAACTTTGCCGTGGGCACCGAGTTCGTGGCCCGCGCCGTGGCCGAAGCCACCGAGGCCGGGGCCTACTCGCTCATCGGCGGGGGCGACTCGGCCGCTGCCGTGCAGCAGATGGGTTTCACCGACCGCGTGAGCTACATCAGCACCGGCGGTGGGGCCCTACTCGAATTCATGGAAGGCAAGGAGTTACCCGGCGTCGCGGCTCTGGGCTAAGGCCGGCGTTATACGGTTAGCGCGGGGCTCTGCCCCGTGCCGCAGTGCCTCGGGCCTCCGGCCCACACCCTGGAACGGGCCGTTGCGGGCTGTGCAGCGATTGCGGGCCAGAGGCCCGCGCGTAACCGACACGGGGTAGTGCCCCGCGCCAATCTTTTATTGACTATTCACCCACCCGAATCTCATGGCCGACATCACTTCCGACGAGTTAAAGCAGCGCCAGCAAACCGGCGAACTTCTCATTATCATCGACGTGCGCGAGCCCTGGGAGTTCGAGGAAAACCGCATCCCCAGCGGCCAGAATATCCCCCTTAACACGCTACCCGACAAGCTCGATGATCTCGCCGATTTCAAGAGTCAGGAGATCATCGTGCACTGTAAAAGCGGGACCCGTGCCACGTCGGCCAGAGCCTACCTCACGCAGCAGGGCTTCACCAACGTGCGCAACCTACTGGGCGGCATAGAGGGCTATTAGACAATCCTTTGCTCTGCCGCAACGCGGCAAACGCGACTTTTGGACCAGCATTTACCCACGACCAGAATCGCTGCTACTGCTTCACTCGCAATTGCCCATTGGCTTCGTAGCGCAGGGCTCCGGCGTCTACCAGCTCGCGCAGCGTGGCCTTCACCTCGTCGGCTTGGGCAGGGGCAAAGGCGGCCAGCACCTCACGGGGCGTTTGCGGCTGCTGGGCCAGGCGTTGCAGCAGTTGCTCGCGCAGGCCGGCGGTGACGGCGGGGCCCTGCATGGCTCTTTTGGCAGCGAGGCACACGTCGCATACGCCGCAGCGGGGCGGGTCGGCTTCGTCGAAATATTCCAGCAGCAGCTGCTGGCGGCAGCGCGTACCACCCAGGTAATGAATGGTGGCAGCGGTTTTTTCCTCGGTCAGGGCCCGGCTGGCTTCGAGGCGGCGCTGGTCGAGGGGCAGCTTGGGGGCATCGTGGCGCGGCGTCGTGAACATGGCCTGCGGGGCGTCATGCCGGGGCTGGTAGTGCAGGATACCAGCCCCGTGCAGGTAGCGCAGCTGCTGCTGCACCTCCGCCAGGCTACGCCGCACCTGGTTAGCCAAGCCTTGTTCCGACACGGTTTGGAAGCCCGCGAACAGCTCGCCGCCGTGCAGCCGCAGCAGCGCTTTGATGAGCAGGTCGTGCTCGGCGTTGGCCACTTGGAAGGCGTATAAATCGTTGTTATTGGTCACGATATGCACCCGCGCCGGGTTGTTCACGGCTTCATTGAGCTGGATAAAGCCTTCGCGCTGTAGGATCTTCAGGGCGTTGTGCGCGTCCACGGCCCGGATGCAGTAGGTTTCAGCGAACTGCGCCAAGTCGAAATCGAACGGTGCCAACTCACCCCCGCCTACCGCCGTGCGCGAGTAATTGGCCAGGGCTTGGTACACGCGCCGCACCGTATCGAGCGGCGGGAAAGCCAGGGCCGTACGGCGGCGCATTTCCGCGCCGTCGTTGGGGCCCGCTAGTAGCACAGCGAAGGCGTAGAGGCCGTCGCGCCCAGCTCGGCCGGCTTCCTGGTAGTAGGCTTCGAGGGTGTCGGGCGCGTCGAGATGGGCCACCACGCGCACGTCGGGCTTGTCGATGCCCATGCCGAAGGCATTGGTGGCCACGATGATGCGGATTTTATCGGCCAGCCAGTCTTGTTGCACCTTGGTGCGGCGCTCGGGGTCCAGACCGGCGTGGTAGGCGGCGGCTGACAACCGGTTTTGCTGCAAATACGCGGCGGTGTCCTCCGTCTGGCGGCGGGTGCGGGCGTAGACAATGCCGGTTTTGCCGGGTCCCACGCCGCGCAGCACTTCCAGCAAGCGGCGCAATTTGTCCTCCGTCGGCAGCACCGAATACGAGAGCTTGGGCCGCAGAAAGCTTTGCTGAAACACGTCGTGCCCGGGCCGGAACAACAGCTTTTCCACGATGTCGTCGCGCACCTGCCGGGTGGCTGTGGCCGTGAGGGCCACCACCGGCACTCCAGCCGGCAACAGCCCCCGCAGCTCGGCAATGCGCAGGTAGGGCGGCCGGAAATCGTAGCCCCACTGCGAAACGCAGTGCGCTTCGTCAATCGCCAGCAGGCTCACTGGCATCTTGGCCACCCGCACCCGAAAAATGTCGGTAAGCAGTCGCTCCGGGCTCACGTACAAGAACTTGACGTCGCGGCCATACACGCAGTTATCCAGCGTATGGTCAATTTCCTGGGCACTCATGCCCGCGTAAATGGCCTCGGCTTTAAAACCCCGGCGGCGCAGGCCGTCCACCTGGTCTTTCATCAACGCAATGAGGGGCGACACCACCAGGCACAGCCCCGGCCGGAGCAGCGCCGGCACCTGGAAGCACACGCTTTTGCCCCCGCCCGTGGGCAGCAAAGCCAGCGTGTCGTGCCCGTCTAAAACGGATTGAATGATTTCTTCCTGACCCGGCCGGAACGCCGCGTGGCCCCAGTGCTCGCGCAGC
>JANPOR010000438.1:0-9242 GCA_031428075.1 Hymenobacter sp.
GGCAGCCTCCGCGTTAGAAACGGCTTTTGGCGCGGGCGCCGGTTTTTTCTGCGCCAAGCCCGGCAAGCTGGCCGCCAGGCAAAGCGCCGTGAAAGCGGTGAGAAAGGGTTTCGTCATGGTGGCGTAAGTGGGAAGGAAAGGAGTGGTAGCTACGCTTTTGCGTAATCGCATTATCTCTGAGAAGCAGCGCATAGCGCCCTAGAAGTTGTCGCGGCTGATTGCAGCGCGGCCATCAGTGGGGCGGAAAAATAGAACGCTTCTCCTAAAAAACAGGCTCTAATTGTCCCGGCAAGGTACAAGCTAGGTTTCAGTTGACCTATAACCCACTGATTTGCTCTCCAGCGTGCAATAGGGAAGAAGTAGCGCAGGCCCTAACCGGCCTCCCTACCCGCCACAACCGGCTTTTGACCACCTCGGCCGCTATGCCTCAAGTGGCGCGGCCGCCCCCGCTGGCGCCACATAGATTCTTTCCGTCAGCCGCGAAGCCACCAGTGCAAACAGCGTCACGTTTATGGCCATTAGCCCCACAGAAAACCAATAGAAGTTCGCCCCCTGCAACCCGGCTAGCCAGCCGCCCCGCGCGATGCTGCCGTTGAGCAAGCTCAACCCGAAGTTAGCGGCCGCGATGGTGAGCACCCACAGGGCCGTGGTCAAGCTTTTGAGGGCTTTGGGCGCGTGGGTATAAGCGTATTCCAGCCCCGTAATGGCCACCATAATTACGCCGGTCGTGTTCACGCAGTAGGCCAGCACCTGCCACCACGCCGAAGGGTGGCCACCCGCCTCCAGCCGCAGCTGCACGCCGCCGATAACGAGCACTGCCAGCGCCGCAATCACCATGCCCGCGCCCATGCGCCGTAGCGGCGTCACGCGCACCCCGCGCCGAGTCAGAGCCGGGTAAATGCCATACGTGAGCAGTGGGTTCAGCCCAATACCAAACACGATGCCCACCACCTGCAGCTGCTCAGCCAGCGGCCGAAAGCCCGGCCACAGCTCCCGGTTCAGGTGCGTGGCTTGCAACACCCATTCCGAGGAAGTCTGCTCGTTCAGCATCCACAGCACCGGCACGAAGGCGAACACCAGCACCACCCGGCGCAGCGCCGCCCGCCCTTCGCCCGGCCCGAAGGTCTGGCGCAGCCCGGCCCGAAACCCGGTCGGCGCCACCCGCACGTAGCGCCGCCGGCCCAGCCAGAAAGTGAGGGCCGCCGTCGCCATCAAGAAACCCGGTACGCCAAACGCCACCGCCGGCCCGAAGTGCGCGTACAGCAGCGGCGTGAGCACCGTGGCCAGCGCTGCGCCCACATCAATGGCCATCTGAAACCAGCCGTAGGCCTTGGGCAGCAGGTGCGCCGTGCGTTGGTTGAACTGGTCGCCGAGGTTTGCTGTCACGCTGGACTTGATGCCGCCCATGCCCACGGCCACTACCAGCAGCCCCAGCCTAAACCCTACTAGGTCATCGCTGAAAAAGGCCAGTAAGGCGTGCCCGCCGCAGTACAGCATCGACAGATACAGAATCACGCGGTACTTGCCCAGTACCCAGTCGGCCAGCATTGCCCCCACCACTGGCAGGGCGTAGCCTAGCGCTGCGAACGAATGCACCAGCGCATTGGCTTGGGCCTCGGCCCCCGCCGTGAGTGCCGCGCTGTGCGTAGGATTAAAAAACTGCCCCACTAGAAACGTGGGCAGGATGGTTAGCATCCCATAATAGCTGAACCGCTCGGCTACTTCGCTGCCGATGATGAACGGCACCGATTTGGGGAAGGCGGCGGTTTCGGCGGGCGGCGGGGTAGCGATAGGCATAGGGCGGGCAGGCGCAGCAAGAATTGGTGGTTGGCCGGCCGGTGGCTCCACGTCTGGCGCGCCAAGTTACAGGCTAAACACATGTTAGCTGTCTTTTCTGGGTGGGACCAGCCAGTAACTTCGGACATTTGTAGCCCCACCGGCCAGTGGCTTGCCCACCTTGACGCGCCCGCCCCCGGACGGCCAATTGCTGATTCGGTAGTTGGGATACGCACATGCTGTTCGCCGCGGCTTCGGCGGCCGTGCTTCTGATGTGATGCGCTGCGGGGTGGGCATCAAGAGGATCGGAGGCAGAATGGTAAACTTTTGGTGACAGTATGTAGTAGCTAAACTAGTTGGTGGTACAACCTTATTCATATTTAGCCCTTGCCGTATGAGCACTGCTTCGTACAAATCAGCCGCGCTTGGCGCGGGCCGTTACTTGTTGGTTGCTGGCCTGGGCCTAGCGGGCCCGGCCTGGGCACAGCTGCCCGCGCCGACCGCCGTGCCGCTCACGGTACCGAAGGCCCTAACCAGCGCGCCGTTCGATGTGGCGCGGTCGCTGCAAGTTCCAGCGGGCTTTGCCATTGCTGTGTACGCGCGGGTGCCGGGGGCCCGCTTCATGGCCCTCACGCCCGACGGCAATTTACTGGTGTCGCAACCCGGCGCCGGCAAGGTGTCGCTGGTGCGCCCCGCCAGCGCGGACGGTACGCCCATAGTCACCGACTTCGTGATCGGCCTGCGTAACCCGCACGATATGGTGTTTCACGTCATCGGCGGCGTTACCTATCTCTACCTATCCGAGAGCAGCCAAATAAATCGCTACGTGTACCACCCCGGCGACCTTACCGGCCAGGGCCGTCAGGTTATCATTGCTGGCCTGCCCGACGCCAGCACGCCCGAGTTGCACGGCAACTACGGCCACCAGCTCAAGAACCTAGCCCTTGACGGCAACCACAAGCTCTACGTGAGTATCGCCTCAACCTGCAACGCCTGCCTCTCCGACACCCAGAGCAACCCGGTGCGCGGGGCCATTTACCAATACGACGCCGATGGCAGCAACCGCCGGCTCTTCGCCAGGGGGCTGCGCAATGCCGAGGGGCTGGCCTTCGTGCCCGGCACTAACACACTGTGGGTAGCGGTGAACAACCGCGACAACACGCCCTACCCCCTCGACGATGGCACCGGCAAGTACGGACAGGTGATTCCAGCTTACGTTGATAACCACCCACCCGATGAGTTTACCCAAGTGAATGATGGGGCCAACTACGGCTGGCCCTTTTACAATCCCAACCCCGATACCAGCACGGGCTTGGACAACATGCCCTTCGACCGCGACTACGATTGGAACCGTGACGGCCACGTGGATGTAACCACCATGACGCGCATAAGCAAAGGCATTCAGGCGCACTCTGCGGCGCTGGGGCTCACGTTTTTACAGGGCACGGCCTTTCCGGCGGCTTACCGCAACGCGGCCGTTATCGCCCTGCACGGCTCTTGGAACCGTACCACGCCCACTGGCTACAAAGTGGTGTACTTCCCCTGGAACGCCGCTAGCCAGACGCCCGGCTCACAAGTCGACTTGGTGGCTGGCTTTGCTGGCCAGCAAGGCGGCAGCGCCTGGGGCCGCCCCGTCGATACAGCCGTAGACCCGCAGGGAAAATTGTTTATCTCGGATGACCAGAGTGGCACCATCTACCAGCTCACCGCGCCCGCCGAGGCGCTGGCTACGGCGGGCCCAGCCGCTTCTGCCGCTACGGCGTTGCTTTACCCCAATCCCACCGGGGCCGGGCCGGCCACCCTCGACCTAGCGGGCCTGCCCGCCGGTCCCTACACCCTCACGGTGCTCGATTTGCTAGGGCGCGTAGTGCAGCCGGCTACGCCCGCCAGTGGCGGTACCCGCATCCCGCTCAATGTCGGCCGGCTCAGCCGGGGTTCCTATTTGGTGCGCGTACAGGGCGAGCACTTTAGCCAGGTGTTACGCTTGGTGGAGCAGTAGCCGCACCACTTTCTTCAAGCCTTGCTGAAAAAGTGGCTGTACTGGTAATGGTGAACTTAGCACGAGACGCATTGAAAGAAAGCCCCGGGAACGGGGTTTTCTTTCAATGATAACCGGTCAAGGGTTTCTACTGCGCGTCGGCCCAGCGGGCCATTTTCTTATCGAGTACATCCAACGGCATCACGCCGTCTTTCAGCAGCTCGTCGTGGAAAGCCGCGATACGGAACCGGTTGCGGTACTCGCCCGGGTGGTGTTCGCGCAGGTGCTCGCCGCTGTTGAGCTGCTGCTCGGCCCGGTTACGCAGCTCCCGAATCTTGAGCTGGCCGATTTTATAGCTCAGCGCCTGGCCTGGGATGGCCATGTAGCGCTCGATTTCGGCCGTGGCGGCGGCTGCGCTCGTGGCCTCGTTGTCGAGTGAGTATCGGATGGCCTGGGCACGCGTCATTCCCTGGGCGTGCAGGCCCGTGTCCACGACTAAGCGCACAGCGCGGTGCATTTCCTGGCTCAGGGCCCCTAGGTACTCGTAGGGGTCGCGGTAGAGACCCAGCTCCTTGCCCAGGCTTTCGCAGTACAGCGCCCAGCCCTCGCCCATGGCCCCGTACCAGGCAAAGCGCCGGAATTTGGGCAAGTCCTGGTTTTCCTGCTGCAACGAAATCTGGTAGTGGTGGCCGGGAATGGCCTCGTGCAGAAACAGCGACTCCATGCCCGGCGTGCGGTACTGGGTGGCGTCGAGGATGGGCACGTAGAAGATGCCCGGTCGCGAGCCGTCGGGCGTGCCCTGGGTGTATTCGGCCGAGGCTGAAGCGGCGCGGAAGGCCTCCGTCTGGCGGATTTCAAACGGCGTTTTGGGCACTTTGGTAAACAGCTTTTTCAGGTTCGGCTGCATCCGGACCTGAATGGCGTGAAAGCCGTCCAGCACGTCGGCCGGCTTGCGGTAGGGCCGGAAGATCGGGTCGGTTTTCATGTGCGCAAACAAGGCCTTGAGGTCGCCGTGGAACACGAGCTGAGTGCGGACCTTATTCATCTCTGCCTTGATGCGCTCCACCTCGCGCAGTCCGATATCGTGGATTTCGGCCGACGTGCGGTCGGTGGTCGTCCAGTTCTTTACCAGGAATTTGTACTGCTCATTACCGTTCGGTAGGGCCCCCAGGCCGGCGGTAGCGCGGGCGTGGGGCAGGTATTCTTTTTCCAGAAAGTTGCCTAGTTTTTTGTACGCCGGCGCCAATTCGGCACGGATGGCGTGCCGGTACGCGGCGGCTAAGCGGGTTTTATTGGCGTCGGAAAAGCCCTGAGGGAGTAGGGTGATGGGCCCGTAGAACAGGCTTTTAGTGGGGTCGGCTGTTTGCAGGCTGCGCATCTGTGGCACCATTTTCACTACCAGGGCCCGGGGCAGCACCACGCCGGCCCGTATCCCGCGCCGGAAGTTACCAATGGCCGTGTCGGCCCACGCCGGGAACCCGTGCACGCGTGCCAGCCAGTTGTCGTAGTCCCGCACCGTTTTGAAGGGCTGCGCGCCGGTGCCCGCGCCGTACTGGCCCAGGGCTAGCGGCAGGCCCCCAAACTGGTTGAAGGGAATCATCCAGCTGGTGGGAAAGTCGGCCCCCATGGCAAGGCCTAGCTTCAAGCCCGCCAGCCGGGTTTGCAAGTCGTACCGAAAGTTGTCGTAGCTCACCAGGTCGTTGGCGGTCAGCTTGGCGCGGTCGAAGGGTCCCAACTGGCCGAGATAGGTTTGGTAGAGGCCGGCGAGCGAGTCGCGAAAGGCTCGGGTCTGGTCGTTCACCAGGCGGTCGTTGTAGCGGTTGTCGCCCTGGGCCGTGGCGGCCAGCGGAAACAATGGGGCCTGCCGCTCCCAGTAGCTGCCAAATACGCCGGCCAAATTGCCGGGGGCCGTCGCGGTGTTGGTGCCGGCGGTTTTGGTCTGGTCGCAGGCCGTGAGCAGGGCCAGGACTCCCAGCGCGGTGAGGATTCTTTTCATCATAATAAGCGGATAAAGGCGGTGTTTCTCCGCGCCCGCAAGCTACGGCGGCGCATCGCACGTTCAGCTAAATCGAAATCGAAAAAGCCCGACGTTGGGTCAGGCTTCTTCTTAAATAATTGCCAATAGGCCCAGCGGCCGGCTGTAGCGTAGACTACGCGACTCCGCGCTATTTCTCGCTACTGGCGCGCCGCCCAAGCATCCATTTTCTTTTCCAGCACGGCTAGCGGCATCGAGCCGTCCTGGAGAATGGCGTCGTGGAAGGCACTGAGCGAAAACTTACTGCCCAGTTGTTTTTCGTATTTCGTGCGCAGCTCCCGAATCTTCAGGGCCCCAATCTTGTAGCTCAGCGCTTGCGCTGGTATGGCCATGTAGCGCTCGATGGCCGAGGTGGCGTCCTGCCGGCTCATGGCCAGGTTGTCGAGCATATAGGCAATGGCCTGCTCACGGGTCATGTTGCGGCTGTGCAGGCCGGTGTCCACGACCAAGCGCACGGCGCGTAGCTGCTCGTCGCCCAGGGCCCCCATGTATTGGTAAGGGTCGGTGTAGAGACCCAGCTCCTTGCCCAGGCTTTCGCAGTACAGCGCCCAGCCTTCCACGTAGGCGTTCTGGCTGCCAAAGCGCCGGAATTTGGGCAAGTCCTGGTTTTCCTGCTGCAACGAAATCTGGTAGTGGTGGCCGGGAATGGCCTCGTGCAAAAACAGCGACTCCATGCCCGAAGTGGTGTTGAAATGGGTGGCGTCCAGAATGGGAACATAGAAAATGCCCGCCCGCGAGCCATCGGGGGCCCCTTGGTTGTACTCAGCCGAGGCTGAGGCGGCGCGGAAGGCCTCCGTTTGGCGAATTTCAAACGGCGTTTTGGGCACCTTGTTGAACATCCGGCTCAGGTTGGGGGCCATGCGCTGGTGGATGGCTTCGAAGGCCGCCAGCACCTGCGCCGGCTTGGTGTAGGGCGTGAAACGCTTATTGGTTGACATTTGCGCGAAAAACGCCTTAAGGTCGCCTTTGAAGCCCACGCTGGCCTTCACCCGCTCCATCTCGGTCCGGATGCGCGCCACCTCGCTCAGGCCCAGCTGGTAGATTTCGGTCGGCGTTTTGTCTGTCGTCGTCGAGTTGGCTACCAAGTAGGTGTACATCGCCGGCCCGCCGGGAATGGCTGCCAGGCCGCTCGTGGTGCGGGCCTTGGGCAAGTATTCGGTTTGCAGGAAGTCGCCCAGCTTTTTGAAGGTCGGGTTCAGCTCCGTGCCGATGACCTGCTTGTAAGCCGCACTCAGCCGCGCTTTATCAGCAGCCGAAAAATCCTTCGGGAATTTATTGATGGGCGAGTAAAACAGGCTTTTGGTGGGGTCGGCTGCAGCCAGGTCGTGCAGCTGCGGCACCATTTTCACCACCAGGGCCTTCGGCAGCACCACGCCAGTCCTCATGCCCTGGCGGAAGTTGGCGATGGCCGTGTCGGCCCACACCGAGAAGCCTTTCACGCGGCCCAGCCAGTTGTCGTAGTCCTTCACCGTTTTGAACGGCTGGATGCCCTCGCCCGAACCCATTTGCCCCATCGTGAGCGGCAGGGCGTAGAACTGATTAAACGGCATCATCCAGGCGTTTAGCTTCAGCCCGGCCAGGTTCTGCCGCATCTGGTACTGGAAAATGTCGTAGCTGAGTTGGTCGTTGGCGCTCAATTTGGCGCGGTCGAACTGCTCCAGCCGCGTCAGGTACGTCTGGTAGAAATTGCGCAGCGTGTCGCGGTAGGCACGCGTGCCATCGTTAGGCAGTTGGTCGTTGTAGCGGTTATCGCCCTGCGCCGTGGCCGAAAGCGGATCGAGGCGCGACTGCTTCTCCCAGAAGCCGTCGAACAAGCCGGCCAGGGCCTTGGGACCGGTGCGGGTAGCGGCGGTGGCCGAGCCGGCGGCATCGGTGGTTTTGGTTTGGTTACAGGCCGTAGTCAGGGCAGCAGTGGCCAGCGCGGCCAGGAGAATTTTTCTCATGAAAAAAAATTAAGCGAGGCGAAAATAACTGCCAAGCTACGAGACCGGCACGATACGCCGCATGAAAAAAACTGCCCCGCCCCGGACGGGGCGGTCAGCCGGCCTCTCTGCCAACGACCGGCCCCGCCCAAAGCGCAGGCAACCGCCCCGAACCACGTCATCATTGCCCCGTACAATTCCTCCGTATGTAAGAGAGTTTTCCGAACAGAATCCCCGCGCTGCCCCAACTCCCCAAGGCCCCAACCAGCATCGAGGGCCTCGACGAAATCACCGAAGGCGGCTTGCCGCTGGGCCGCCTCACGCTGGTGTGAGGCAGCGCCGGCACCGTTAAAACCACGCTGGCGGCGTTTTTTACCAATGAAATTTGTCGGCGGGGCGGGCGCTGCCTGTTTTTTGCCTTTTAGGAATCGCTCCAGCAGCTCATCCGCAACATTACGCTCGGTGGGCCTGGACCTAGCCCCGTGGGTGGCCCAGAGCACGCTGCCGAGGCCTCGCGACCCACGCTAAACAGCCTGGAGCGGCATTTGGTCACGATTCACAAGCTGGTGAAGGGATTCCGGCCAACGGCCGTCGTCATCGACCCCATCAGCAACCTGATTTCGGTCGGCAACCCGTCTGAAGTGGGTAGTATGCTCACGCGGCTCGTCGACTTCTTAAAGGTGAGCGGCATCACGGCCTTGTTCACGGTTCTGCTCACCGCGGCCAGCCGGCAGATGGAAACGACCGAAGAAGGCGTCTCGTCGCTGGTGGACGTGTGGATCAGCGTACGCGACCTGGAGGGCATTGGCGAGCGCAACCGCGAGACGGAACTGCATACTCGAAAACCCTAAGCCATTCGTTTAGAGAAACGGTCCGAAGATAAACCAGCGTCTTAAGGTGCTCAGCGCGGTTTTTTAGAATGACTAGCTTCTGGCTGTCCGGTACGTTCCTTTTGCTCATCTCGTGCATCAACGCCTCCTTTCGCACTTGGCTATTGACTTATTGGGGCACAAGACCCCCTTTTCAGGAGCCCAAGGGGCCTCCCGATAGTTTCTGTTCCAACTCTTATGCTACCCCTTTTACCACTAAGGCCGCGTGCCCCCGCCCGGGCGGGGGTACGCGGCCCGGGGCTTCGGAGCCGTCTTCTACACTTGGATTCCGGCCTATGTGCGTATCTGTGCCGGCGCCTGCGCGGCCTGCCGCTCTGTTTCCTAGCTCTCGCTGAAAGTAGTGGCCCATGCCAGCCCCTTGAGCTCTGCTCTACTAGCGGTGCGCCAGCAGCACAAGCCGTTTGGCGAAACAGTGGTCGTGGCCCACCGCCTGCTCAAAAACGATATTCCTGGCTACGAAGACCTGCTGCTAACCGAAAGGCTACTCGGGCATCCGGCCCCCACGCTGGTGACCCCGGCCCACGAGACGCAACGCGGTCAAGCGGCGTACCCCGAGTTGGGTGAAATCCGGTTCGGGTACCTACCTCGCCCGCTCAACGCCGAATTCCAAAGCCCCGGCCGGCAAATTGTCGGCGTCCCGA
>JANPOR010000439.1:0-5778 GCA_031428075.1 Hymenobacter sp.
GCCCAAGGCGGAGTGGCAGCGCTCCGCATGGTAGTAGGCAACGAGGTGGCTGATTTCGAGCTTGCCCTCGGCCAGGCCGGGAAAACCCGACTGCCGCCGCTCCGCCCTCGGCTACGACTCACTGCAACAATTTGAACTAGACTATCAACGAATACTATCTTAGCGCACTGTATGTTTTTGCTAGACCGCCCCAGGCAAGGCCCGCCATTGGCAGCCCGTGCGGCAGATTAAGTGGCTGAGCGCCGAGCTGCGGCGCGTGGAGCAGGAGCGCGATATTTTAAAAAATGTGCTGCATAACTAGTCCCCCTGACTGAGCCCGTGCAGCTAGCTTTTTATCCGGTGACATATTGAGGATATCTAGTGCATCACGCAGGTAAGCACTGCCAAAGTACTCTTTAATTACCGCTTGATGCGCCTGGCATATGACAGGGTTTGATACCGCCGGGACGATCTCTAAACGTTCGCCCATGTAGTCGAAAATGCAGCCACGCGCTTGCCCCTTTTCATGAAGTATTATTGGGTTTTCATCCCCCCCCGAGCCACATAGGGCAACTACCATACTTGTGTGGATTAGGTATTTATATGCACTTATCTCTTGAAATTCCTTAAATTCCCAGTCCCGAGTAGAGATGGCGCTGTACTGGGGGTGTACGGTGTCAGGTGAGATAGAGAAGAAAAGCCATTTGTGCGTAAGATCTTCGTTTAGCCAATAAGGAACTATAGCAATAGCTACGTCCTGCTTAGCCAATGTTATTTCTTTGTTGCTATTAACAACTTGTCTTAGGGTAGATGCCACTTTAAACGCCTGTACCCCTAAGGTATCAATATTCCCTTTAGGAAAGAAACCGTCAATTTCATCCTGTAAGATGTAAAAAAAATGATTCTGATGACTGTTTATCTGTCCTATATAATTAGTTAGTTTGACGGAGTTATAATTCATTGAATCTAGCTGGTATAGATAAATGGTAACTATCTCAGGTTTGCGTCGATAGTAGAAAAAAGTGACTATTTCTAGGGAAATGGCAATGACGATACCTGATATTTTTAACCGACTGAGGGCGGGAGTTGGCGTGGAAATTCCACGCGTGTAGGTAAGGGTAAGGGCTACTACTACTATTAATACCAAAAGTTGGAAATAAGGATTATCGTAGGCTTTTTGTAGCACATTTTGATTAACTGCGGACGCAGTAGTTGCCCAAAAACCAATCGCTAGAACGCCAGCAGCTAGAAAAACTGGTAATAGTGTCTGCTTAACACCATCGGGTAGCCGGTCCCAAAACTTAAAGATTATGTCCATCGGCAAAGTGGATTGAGTGTAAGCTTGGTTTTGTATAACAAGTGTTAGTAAACTAAAAAGGGAAGTCCCTGAGTAAGGGTATATACCAGGGCAGGTTATTTGGTTGTCCCAATGGCCTGCAGCAAGGCGTTGGCCACCTCCGGATGGCAGATGTCGGAATGCTCCTGAATGATATTGTCGGCGTTCAAATTATAAATCCTGCCTCCTGCAAATGCATATTTGGAGGTTGGCCCCAGCAGGGGCCCCTCCGTGGCTTCGGGGGTTTTTTGGGCCCCGTTGCGGCCCATGCCGCCGTACTGGTCGTTGGCATCCCCGAGGGCCGCGCCCACTTGGTGCGCCAGCATCGACGCCAGGGGGTACAGCGTGCCCACCGCCGTGTCCCGGACCGAGTGGGTGATAAGCACGGGGCCCGCGACCGCCCGATCGGTCACGACCCGCCGGAAAAAACCGGCGTGGGTGCCGTCGTAATCGTCAGAAAAGCCGTAATGGGAAAAGGCCGCTTGCAGCAGCGTCAAGGTGCTGACCGGGAGCACGGGGGTTTCCGCCGGTCCCGCGGCCGCGGCGGTGACCACCCGCCCTCCGAAGCTGTGGCCCATCAGGTGCAGCCTGATCGGCGCTGCGCCGCGGACGCGCTGGAGCACGGCGTGCACGCCCAGGCGGCCGACGCTGCCGGCCCGCTCCTTCATTTGGTAGTAGGTGGCGTAGTTGAGCAGGTTCAACGCGCCGGCCAGGACCCCGCCGAAGAACTGGGAAAGGCCCGCCAAGTGCACCACGGGGCTCGCGCCAATGGCCGCCGCAGGGCCCATGGGCGCGGTCGGGGCCAGCAACGCCGCGGGGAACGGCTTGGAGAGGTGGTCCATCAGTTCGTCCCCCGGCAGCGCGAAAAAGGTGTCGGCCGCGTCCACGTCGGGGGACGTTTCGGCTTGGGGAAGCACGGAGCGCAGCTTTTCGGCAAACTCTTTCCGGGCGGAAACTTGGTCTTCCAAGTACGGCAAGAGCTGTTTCGCCGCTTCCAGCACGGCGTCCGCGCCCGGGGCGTCAAAGGTGCCGTGCAGCCGGTCCAAGGCCGCGGCCAACAGCTCCAAAGTGATGGGCGAAACGGCCCCGGCCGCCCCGCTGGGAATCAGGTGGGCGTCGGCAAACTTCTTGGATGGCCACAGCACCCCGAGCACGGCGAAGGCGCGCGGGGGAAAAGCGGGTACGTTGGGCTGGCCCAGGGCTTGGCGGAACTGCGCGAAAAAGGCGTCGTACAGGTTCTGCGCCTCGTCCATGTCGTTGTTCCAGCCGTGGGAGATGACCAACAGATCGGTGCAGGCCGGCCCGGTGAGGCCCGCGACCAGGACGTCCACCTGCGCGGGGTCGGCAACGGTGCCGTCTTTGGTAAACTCGACGGGGAAATAAGGAAAGCCTTGCAGCGTCGCCATGGGAGGGAAGGAAGGGAAAACGGTGAAACAGAACAGCACGGGAATCACACGGACTGAATGGCCCGCATCAGGTCCACCAGGCCCGTTCCTTGGAAATAGCGCTCCCGCTTTAAATCGGTGGCCGCGTCCATGAAGAGGGCTTTCACTTTTTCCGGTTCGCCCAGGTACTCGCGCCGGATGGAGAGGAAGGCGGCCACGGCCCCCGACACGTGGGGCGCCGCCATGCTCGTGCCGCTGTCTTCGAGGTAGTCGCACGTCAAGTTTTTTGCTTTCATTTTCTGCAAATTCTGCCCCGCGGCGCAGGAGAGAATTTTTTCGCCCGGGGCCACCAGGTCGGGCTTGGCCCGCCCGTCGCCGGTCGGGCCTTTCGACGAGAAATAGGAGACGCCGTACACGTGGGGCATTTCCCGGTGCGTCGACCCGACGGTGATGGCCAGGTCCGCGTTGCCCGGGTCGTTGATGGACAAGGACAGGCCCGCGTTCACCGTGCCGTTGAACTGGCTGGCCTCCGCGCCGTACCCCGTGTTGCCCGCGGCCACCACCACCACCACGCCGGAGCGGACCAGGCGGTTGATTTCGACGCACAGCGGGCTCTGGCCGCAGGCAAACCATTCGGGGTCGAACTCGTAGCCCACGCTCATGTTCACGCCGTGTACGAGCAGCTTGCGGCCGTACCCGTTCATCTCCTGAATCAGGGCAATGGCGGCCATGAGGTTGCTGACTTCCCCTTGGCCCTGTGCGTCCATTACTTTCAGGCTCAGCAGCGTGCACCTGGGGGCGATGCCGCTGATGGCATCCATTTTAGCGGGGAGGTATTCAATCTCTCCGTTGCCCTTGTTGAGGCGGTTGTAGG
The DNA here is from genome assembly GCA_031428075.1 of Hymenobacter sp. Classification (GTDB taxonomy): domain Bacteria; phylum Bacteroidota; class Bacteroidia; order Cytophagales; family Hymenobacteraceae; genus Hymenobacter. The sequence continues at coordinate 3,575 of JANPOR010000439.1, forward strand.
CCACCATCGACGGCGGAGTGCTCACGGGCCAAGCGCCGGCGATGATGCCCGCCACGTGGGTGCCGTGGCCGTACTCGTCCTGGAGGGCGGTGGCGCCGGCGCCCGTAAAATCGGTGTGCTGCAGCGGCGGGGTAACGTTTAAGGTGTCGTGCGTTTTGAAGTGCTGGTGGCTGCCGTCGATGCCCGAATCCAGGACGGCCCACACGATGTCGTTCCCCAACGCGGCGTACGAGGCGTGGGCCGCGTCGCCCTTGACCGTCGAAATGGACTTGTTGAGTAGCCCTTTGATCTGAAAATCCGGCCAAATCCGGTAGATGGCCTTGGTCGCGTCGTTGCTCTGCTGGTCCTTTTTTACCAAGTCTTCAATCACGGAGGCCTCCAGCTTGACGAACAGGTACTGCTGGCTGTACCGGTTTTTGGGGAGTTGATCCGCATTCAGGGCCGCCTGTTTGCTTTCTTCGTTCGGGCTCGGGGCCACCAGCTCGTTGAGGGCGTCGACGACCCATTTTTTGGCCCCCGCCCGGCCGCCCTCGTACGCCGGCGCTACCCCTGCGCTTCCCGGCGCTGTGCCCTGGTACTCCAGGTTCAAATCGATGACGACCCCAATCAGCTGGGGAGGCGCGGGGACAGCCGCTACGGCTTTCGCGGTGCGCTTGCCCTTGGTCGGGCGGCCGCGCGCCGCGCGCAGCTGTTGCAGCAACGGGGCCGCGATGACCGTTTGGCTCAAGGTTGCGGGATCGAACGGCTTTTTCTCCGGAGCATTTTGTGGAGAGGCTTTCGGCGGAGAATCATCCATCGGGCTACGCAATAAATAAGAAAAGCTGGGTGGTGGCCTCGCCGCAGTGTTTACCTGCAGACATGGCTGGTTGGCTTCATGCCCTTCGCATCGAAAACGCGGAGAATAGTGGCCAGTCCATCGCTCGTTGAGCTTGCGGTAAAGGTGCGCGCTTCTATTCTTCCCAGTATCAGTGCCACCACTGAAATTCAAAGACTTTTCTGCCTTACAACAGCGACCAAGGGAAACCTAATTAGGTAAGCTTGAGGTTGATCGGTGGGCATTTGCGCGGCCAAGGGCCTGCCCACCACGCGTTGGGAGCAGGCGTCGCGCCACGTGGCCCCGTAGCCCCAGCGCCCGCCCACCAGCGGCAAATACGTACGTCGCCCATCCACACTTGATGAGGAGGCGTCGGCGCGGGTTGGCCCAGCAGCCGGTTCTCGGCCGCGACGGCTGATGGGTCGGCCACCGTCGTGCGGGGCCGCTGCGAACGGGTGCTCAAGGCCCGTAAGCCATGCCGGTGCAACCAAGTGCGCAACGCGTAGCGGCCAACGAGGTGGCCTTCGGCCCGCCCGCAAGCGCCGCGTGCCGTAGCACCGGGCATGGCGCGCAACTGGCGCACTTCGGGGGCGCGGGCCACTTCCACGCTGCCTACCTCGGCCACGAGCTGGGCTTGCTGCCAGTGGTAAAGCAGCTTGGGGCGGCTGCCCAATTGCCGGGCCGCGGCTTGCGTGCTGCGGCTTTCGCTGGCCAAGCGCAGGGCCTCGGCCTTGTAGGCCTCGTCGTACTTGCGGCGTTGGTCGGGCGACGCCCCGCTCTTTTTGACTATCATAACAGAAGAAATAGACGTCCTACTTCCATCCGCCTAACTTAGACCACCTCAGCTTTACCGGCTTGATTCGATTCATCGAACCTGCCTGTGAAGGTATCGCCCCGCATTGTGCAACAGCCACGGCACCTTCCTAAACCAAGCCATTTTGTGCTTGACCACTTCGAAACCCTCCTGCAAACCGCGTCCCACCGCAGTGCGGCGTAGCCAGACCATTTCAGTTGCGCCGACTATCTGGTTTGAACCCAATCACCTCCTCTCTAGGCGAGCACCGCTCCACCTGATGAAGTCCAGGAGATGTTGCCATGTTCAAAGTGGCTAATGCGACTCCCGTTGGGCCCATCCTGTTCGTCTGAAGTAGGATACCCCAGACCAGAACGTTCCCAGCCGAGCGAGGCCCACATATCTCGAATCGCCCCGTTCACTTCAAACGCTCCGGTCGAGGGCGTCCAGTAAATAGAGCCGCCCTGGAAGTGGTTGAAGCGCCCCACCCCGTCGGGGGCCGCGGACTCGTCCGTGAGGGGGTACCCCAGGAAAGAACGTTCCCAGCCGAACGAGGCCCACTTACCGCGGATGTCGCCGTGCACTTCGAACGCCCCG
>JANPOR010000440.1:0-6085 GCA_031428075.1 Hymenobacter sp.
GATTAGGGCGCCACGGTAAGGCAGTAGCGCTGCCCAAACAGACGTTGGCAACGCGGGTTTATTTTATTTGCGCGCCGCACTGCCCTGCTGGTACGCCCGGATGCTTTCGGCCACCTCCACCATTGGGGCGATGTCGATTTCTTGCTCGTGCGCCTTGAGGTAGCGCAGCAGCTGGCGGTGCGCGGCCAAGTCCACGTTCAGCGGGTGGCCGCCGCCCACCCCGTGAAACAGGAACACCAGCAGCGTATGCGACTTTTGCGCCTGTTTTACCAAGTCAATCATATATGACCCCAGCTGGCCGTTGATACCGTAGCAGTCCACGTTGTCGAGCGCCACCTGCCCGGGCGTTTGCAGGCCAGGCGCCACGCCGCGGGCGGCCACAAAATCGGTTTTCAGCTGGTCGTAGAAATTCACGCCGCCAATCTGCCGGTCGCCGCAGGGGTAGGCGAAGGTGCGGGCGGTTTTGCCGTCGATGGCCTGGAGCAGTGTGTTGTTCGCTCTGATTTCGGCCACGGCGCGGCTCACAGTGTACTTGCTCAGGTCGTTGTCGGGCGTCACGAAGCCGCGGCCCGGTAAGCTGCCGTCGCAAGGGTGAAACAGGGCGTGGTTGCCCAGTTCGTGCCCGCGCTGGGCCGCCCGCCGCCACTCCGGCAGTCGCTTGGCCACGGCCGGCGACGAGCCAATGAGGTAAAACGTGCCTCGCAGCCCCAGTGAATCAAGGGCGGGCAGAGCGTTGTCGAGGTCGGCATTGATGGCGTCGTCGTACGTCAGCACCACAGCGCACTGCTTGTTGTGCCAGGCGCTGGTGGTTTGGGCAGTGGCCGCTTGGCCAGCCAGCAGCACAATGGCTAGGGGTAAGGTTGTGAAGAAATGCATTCCCAAACATAAGCAGGGAAAAGAAAGCCGGAAGTACTCTATCGCAGCTTACACGGTGCCCAGGACCACGCGCAGGATTTTGCCTTCCTGCTGCATCTCAAACAGGGCCCCGAACTGCTCGGCCAGCGGCACCGGGCCGGGGCCCGTCAGGCGCATGGTGCCGTAGCCGAGGCGCGAGACGGTGAGGGGCTGAGCGGAGTTCTGGGTGATGGTGCTAATTCGCTAAGAAGTCAGGTTGGAAAACTTCGAAGACGCATTGCCCGGCCGAATCTTTGAACGCCCGCGCAAAACAATCCGGGTCGCCGCTTCGGCAGAAGGCTCAAATCAGTAAACTAGGCTCTGAATCATCGCTCAACAGGGCTCACATTATGATTTGGGGCGCGAGACTCTGTGGTGCAGGCGTGCTTTGCCCCAGTTCTCACCAAAGGCTGCTTGGCCAGTAGTGGAAGGCCTGTTGCTGATTTACCCTTTTTGCTTTTTATGCGTCGGATTCTCCGACCGCTGCTGCTGCCCAACTGGTGGCAGGATGCCCTCCTGGCCCTACCCCGCGTGGTATGCGGTTACTTGCTCACCTCCAACTTCGGGGCCGCGAAATTCGGCCTGCCCTAGTCGCCGCCCGACAATAACCTGGGCCTGTTCGAGGTGGCCTTTTGGTTCCCGCACGACGTGGCCGCCTACGGGGGCATCTTCGCGCTGTTCCCCGCCTTCTTCGCCTTGATGGATGGCTTCAGCGAGGCTGTGGGTGGGTTGCTGCTGGCCCTGGGGCTGCTCACGCGCCAGGCCGCTTTCTTGGTGTGCTGCACCATGCTGGTGGCCATGTTCATGCAGCAGTTGCACCAGGGGCTGTGGAATATGCTGCCGGCCGCCGGCTTTTTGTGGGCCGCCCTGCCGGCGCTGGTGCTGGGTTCCGGCCGCTTCGGGCTTGATTACCTGCTGACGAAATCGCCCGTGCTGCGCCTCAAGCCCAGCCTGCTCGCCCTCGCCGTCGGGGCCCTGTTGCTGCCCGGCTGCGTACAAAAAGCCTCCGACAAAACCGTGGTGTTTCTGCTCGACGTGAACGGCCATCCAAATGTGCAGCAGGTGGGCCTGCGTGGCCGCGATAAACCCCTGAGCTGGGACTACGACCTGCAGCTTACACCCATTAAAAAGGATAGCCTCTACCGCGTCGTCGTCACCACTAATACGGGCTACAAGGCCACGGAAGTAAAATTCACCCTCAACGGCGACTTTGAGCTGAAGGATAAAGACAACCGCCGCATCGAGCTTGGCCCCCGCGATACTACCGTGTACCGCGCCCGGTTCGACATAGCTGGCCAGTAGCTGGACTGGAACCGGGGCAAGCTCGGCTTCGCAGCACAACTCATAAATGCGCAAATATTTAATAAATGTATAAATATCGTTACCTTGTTATATATTATAGACCTGGGCCTTGACGGAGCGGGGGCAAACGCCTCGCTGGAGGCATATTAGCCTAATCGGCGCAGCCATTATGTTACGGTCCAGTAGCGCAGGGCCCCAGTTGCTTTCTTCCCACTCTTTACCCCTAATGCCATGAAAACATTGTTGCTATGTATCACCGGTTTGTTGGGCAGCCATCTGGCTTCGGCCCAGCTCGCCCCGGCCGACGACAAGGCCATCCGGGCGGCAGTTGCGCATTGGGGTGCCAACCTGAATAATCACCGCTTTCAGGAAATGACTACCTACACCACTAAGGACATCAGCTTCATTACGCCGGTAGGGATGCACTGGAGCGGCCAGCAGCAGCTGGTGCAAGGCCATACGGCGCTTTTTAACAAGATGTATAAGGGGGTGGCATTCAAATCATCCAACACGATCGTGCGGTCCCTGACCCCGGATGCGGCCGTGGCGACCGAGGAAGTGGCCATCGGCGCTGCTTATCCCCCGGACGGAGTGGACCGGGGCACGAACAAAGAACCCGCCGGTCGGGATTTGATAACGATGGTTTTGATCAAGAAAGGCGGCCAATGGCTTGTTTCGGCCGGCCAGGTAACCCGCATCGACGAAAAGGCCGTGAAGCAGGACCCAAGCATGGCCAATGCCAAAAAGTAAGCGCCCGCGCCGCTCTATCCAATTCGTGAATTTCCAAAAGAAAACCGCTCCGGTAGCTGCTGTAGCTGCCGGGGCGGTTTTCTTTTGGGATGGGCGCGAAACCCGGGCCTGTTCAGAATCTAGGCTTTTGGTTGGGCCGCTTTGGCTGGCTGCGTGAAAACCTTTGGGTCGTAGAGGGCCCTCACCGTGTCGGGCTCGTCGATGTGCAGCTTTACCCGGTCGAGTAAATTCAGCTTTAGCTGGCGAGCGCCGGCTTTACGGAGGGCCTTTTCGGCTTTGCCGTCGCCCTGCACTTCGCCCTTGCTTGCGCCCTGGGTTTGGCAGACGGCCTGGTAGGCTTGCTTGAGCTGGGCGGCGCGGGCGGCTAGGGCCCCCACCCAGGTCGTCTTTATAAGTGACGGAGAGGCTGGCTACGCGCTCGAGCAGGGCGGGGAGGGTGAGCAACGTGGCACCGCCGTATTCTTTGCGGCCCTTGGGTAGGAAGAGCGTGAGGGCGGCGGGATTGGGCTTTTGGCGCCCGAAAACGTAGGCCACGTCCACGAGCAGCCCTTTCTGGGTAAATAGTTTGAACTCGGCCAGCAGTTTTTACACCGCATTGGTGTTGCCCAGGCGCTCGCCCAGGTTCGCGTCTTGGGTACCCAGAAAATCAGCGTAGGCTCTGCGGTGGGATTGCAGGGCGCCAATCATGGCCGTGTACTGGCCGGATTAGTTTTGGCCCGTCATGCGGGCCAGGTTGCCGTCCATGAGGCTGAGGAAGTCCTTACAGGCCATTTTCTTGTTATAAAACGAATTTTTAAGAGTGGGTAAAAAAATGAATGGATGAAATTGGAACGAAATGAACAAGAAGGCCAAGGTAACGTGAGGGTTTGGCTTCGCCCGCGCCACGGCCCGTTCCTGCCTGGTGGCCTCGCTTGCCTCCGAAAGATGGTGCTTCCATCGCTTGGACGGCGATTCTTGCTTTGCCAGGCACTGGCGCGAGTTGTGGCAGTTTTTAAGGCAAAAACCGTCAACTCATTTCCGGCCAATACACGCCAAGTGCTCAGCCTTCGTCGCCGTCTAGGCGGGCCGTAAGCGCATTTTTGATGAACTGCTTTTCGTAGTGCCGGTTACGGCGGCTTTTCTTGGCCTCGGCGCGCTTATTTAGCCGCTTATCGATTACGATTTCGCTCAACTGGTTCAGGTCGGCGAGTTGCTGGATGTCGTTGGGGGAGTTGCGCCGGGCCATGAAGCAGCGGGAAAAGTTTCACGGTGCTAACCCCGGACGGTGGCGAAAGTTATGCTTAATAAGTGTGCTGACAAGAGCTGTCGCGTCGCTATTCCACAGCGCGCGGGCAGCTTACTAAGAATAGGCAAAAGTAATCGGAATGATAATTAGCCCACTCCCGCGCCTCCACAGCCACTGCTGAAGCAGGCCGCGTCGCACCGCCGCGCCCGGCTGGCCCGCGTGGGCGGGGGCCCGTTACGCACAACACCCTGCCCTCCCGAGGTTGGGAAAGCAGGGTGTTGGCGATGCTTATTTAAAACTTACTAAATTCCGTCATGATGGATAATTCTGAATTCATCATGGAGAACTGTCCTACTGAAAGTAGCCGTATTGTCTGGTTTCCAAGTGCCTTGTAGTTGCTTTACCTCACCAAGAGTAAATACATTATTATCCCAATCTGGATTGTCAATGTTGGCTTTGATGGTCTTTTCCATTAGCCCCTCTAATGAGATTAATAGCTTTTCCAACATGTCAATCAAAAGGGTAATATTGATATTTGATTCAACAAAACTCTTTCCAACTCTTTTAAAGCTTGTTAGTACCAAGTGATGAATTCCTGTTCTACCGTTGGAAATATCGTTAAATACAATAGATGTCGAAGTGCCCTTGTTGTCAATTCCGGACTTCACCATGAATATGTTTATGTTCTTATCATCAATAATGAAAAACCAAGTCAGGTAACCAAGTAACGCTCCTCCATTATCCACAAAAAACTCTTCAATCCTTTCGTCGATATGCTGAAAAGTATTTCGTACAGTGTGAATTTCATCCAACATTGTTTGTAAATCAGCATCAACAACTTTTGTGGCCAAAGCCTTAAGCAGTCTGTTAAGCCTTGCTGAATTGTCAATAATAGCCCATGCACTACTAAAAAGTAATGATGTTCCTATTTTAGGAGTTGCGAAAGGGTCTAAAATGCTGAAATCAGTAATTGATGTCGTAAGCGTTGAAGCGTTGGCTGAAATCATCTCCATAGAGATTCTTATGCCATCGAGAATAAATGCCTCACGAGGATTTATTTGAATTGGTATTCTTCGTAATGGGGATTTATACCTAATCAAAAAAGGTGTCATAAGTGTAGTCTATTATTCGACAGCTTTTTTGATTAAGTATACCGAACCGATTTTTACATATTCCGCCGGTACTGCCCGCCGACCTCAAACAGCGCGTTCGTAATCTGGCCGAGCGAGCAATATTTCACCGTTTCCATCAGCTCGGCGAAGAGGTTGCCGTTGGCCACGGCGATTTGCTGAAGCTGCTTGAGCCGCGCCGGGGCCTGGTCGGCGTTGCGCTGGTGCAGCAGGGTGAGCATGTCGATTTGGTACTGCTTTTCCTCTTCCGTGGCGCGGATAACTTCGGCCGGTACCACCGTAGGCGAGCCCGTGGACGAAAGGAAGGTATTCACGCCAATGATGGGGTACTCGCCGGTGTGCTTCAGCATCTCGTAGTGCATGCTTTCCTCCTGGATTTTGCCGCGCTGGTACATGGTTTCCATGGCCCCGAGCACGCCGCCGCGCTCCGTGATGCGGTCGAATTCGAGTAGCACGGCCTCTTCCACCAGGTCGGTGAGCTCTTCGATGATGAAGGAGCCTTGCAGCGGATTCTCGTTTTTGGCCAGGCCCAGCTCGCGGTTGATGATGAGCTGAATTGCCATGGCCCGGCGCACCGATTCCTCGGTGGGCGTGGTGATGGCCTCATCGTAGGCGTTGGTATGCAGGGAGTTGCAGTTATCGTAGATGGCGTACAGCGCCTGCAAGGTGGTGCGGATATCGTTGAAGTCGATCTCCTGCGCGTGAAGGCTGCGGCCGCTGGTCTGGATGTGGTACTTGAGCATCTGGCTCCGCTCGTCGGCACCGTAGCGGTGCTTGAGCGCCT
>JANPOR010000441.1:0-10629 GCA_031428075.1 Hymenobacter sp.
GGGCCAGGCCGTGCTTTTCACGCGTCGGGCCGACAAAAGCACGGCTTAGGCTGTGAATTCCACGCGCCAACCTGTGAATTCCACGCGTCGGGCGGACAGGAGCACGGGTCAGGTCGTGAAATTTGCGACCCGACGCATGAAAAGCCCGGCCTAGGCCGGCAGAGCTTCCCGCACCGCGCTGCTACAGCCGTCCCTGGAGCTGCCGGCCTCTGCAACCGCCGTAAGCTTTCTTTGCAGCATGCCTACTTCCCTACGCCTGATTTTTATGGGCACGCCCGACTTCGCGGTGCCCACTTTGGAAGCCCTGCTGGGCTGGCCAGGCGGCCGAGTGGTGGCCGTCGTCACGGCCCCCGACCGACCCGCTGGGCGCGGCCGTCAGCTCCAGGCCTCGGCCGTGAAGCAGGCCGCCGAAGGCCACGGCCTGCCCGTGCTGCAACCCACGAACCTGAAATCGCCTGATTTTCAGGCCGAATTAAAAAGCTACGGGGCCGATTTACAGGTGGTGGTGGCCTTTCGAATGCTACCCGAGGCGGTGTGGAACATGCCCCGGCTAGGCTCGATTAACATCCACGCCTCGCTGCTGCCGCAGTACCGGGGCGCGGCACCCATCAACTGGGCCCTCATCCGGGGCGAGACGGAAACGGGCGTCACCAGCTTTTTTCTGCGCCACGAAATCGACACCGGCGACCTCATTTTCCAGGACCGCGTAGCCATTGCGCCAGCCGACGACTTCGGCACGCTCTACGAAAAGCTGAAGCTCGCCGGGGCCCTGCTGGCACGCCGCTCGGTGGAGGCCCTGACTACGGGCAAGGCCCCCAGCCTGCCCCAGCAAATGAGTGGCGACCTGCGCACGGCCCCCAAGATTCAGAAGGAAACCGGCCGCCTCGACTTCGCACAATCGGCCCCTGATTTGGTGAACCTGGTGCGGGGCCTCTCGCCCTTTCCCACGGCCTTCGCGCCGCTACCCGACGGGCGCATCCTCAAAATATTTCGCGCCGAGGCTCTGCCCGCCGGATCAGAAGAAGCACTTGGCACCTGGGCCACCGACGGCCGCCGCTACCTGCGCGTGCGCGCCGCCGATGGCTGGCTCGGCCTGCTCGATGTACAGGCCGAAGGCAAGAAGCGCATGGACGTAGAGGAATTTTTACGAGGCAATAAGATCGTTTGACGTTTAATAGCGCTTGCCTGGCGCGGGCCTCTGGCCCGCAATCGTTGAATGATTGTTAGAGCGGTGTGTAGGTCCTTGTACAGAACGCGGTGTAGGGTGCGGGACTGGCCCCCGCCCGCTGTTGAACGGTAATCGTTATGACGGCGCAAACGATGGACCGGGGCCAGCCCCGCACCCTACCACTGACCTGAAAAATGCTTTATTAGCATCGTTTCGGGGTACGGGCCAGAGGCTCACGGCACTGGGGCACGGGGTAGAGCCCCGCGCCAATCGCACGTTGTCAACTGTTAATTGTTAAATGATACTTGTTAAATAACAATGGTAGCTTTAGTAGTGGCCGTGGCCGAAAACAACGTTATCGGGCGGGCCGGGCAGCTGCCCTGGGGCCGCCTACCCGCCGATTTGCGGCATTTCAAAGCCCTCACCCTGGGCCACCCCGTGGTGATGGGCCGCAAAACGTACGACAGCATCGGCCGGGCCCTGCCAGGCCGCCCCAACCTGGTGGTGACGCGTCAAGCCGGCTGGGCCGCGCCCGGCTGCGAGGCAGTATCGTCGGTGCTGGGGGCCCTGAATCGCGCCGCCGAGTTGGACGCCGATGTGGTATGCATCATTGGGGGCGGTGAAATCTACCGCGAAGCCCTGCCCGCCGTCGACGTGGTGTACTTCACCGAGGTGCACCATAGCTTCGAGGGCGATGCCTATTTCCCGGCCCTCTCCCCCACCGAATGGCGCGAGGAAAACCGCGAGCGACACGAGACCGACGCCGACCACCCTTACGCCTTCAGTTTCGTGACGCTGCGGCGGCGCTGAGGCCGGGGCCGCCGGGCCTATTTTCGACCCTTGTCTTTCAGCGGGTCGTGGCCCCAGTTCATCAGCGAATAGCGCCAGCGGGAAGTCTCCACGTCGTTCTTGTCGTGGGGGCCCTGCGCTAGGTGCCGACTGATGTAGCTGTGCACATGGTGCATGTGCTGCTCGTCGGCGTCGGTCAGGTCGGCCGACGGGCGGCGCAGGATTTTCACGATTCGCTCGCCCGAGTGGTGGCCGATACTGCTGCCGTCGCCGCTCGCCTGGCCCACGGATTTGGACTCGTCAGTTTTCAGCCACTTTTCCAGCTCGGCAGCGCTCATGTTTACCTCTTGTTTGAACTGACCGTGGATACCGGCGGCGGGTTTGGGGGTGGAGGCCATAGCAGCAAAAGTTTAGCCGTGAGAAAGGAAAGGAAATCTTTAACGCGCTGGCAGTTCGGCCAAGACATGTACGCTACTTGCCCGATTTAGGATGAAGCCGAGCCGCCAGCGCGTTTCACACTGTCCTTCACGCTCCTTTTTTACCTTAGCGCGGGGCGTGCTCCCGCTTTAGGGCCCCACGTCAAAACAAAAAAGCCGCCCCGAGGACGGCTTTTTTGTCAGTGTTGCCGGGTGTGGGCGGCCTACCGCAGCAGCACCAGCTTGCCCCAGTCGTTTTTAAAGGCTTGGTCGCCGCTGGTGGCACGCTGCGAAAACTTGCCGTCCGGATCATCGAGGCTAACGCGGTAGAGGTAGGTGCCGTTGGCTAGGCGGTCACCGTACTGGTCGGTACCGTCCCAGGCGAAATCGGTGAGGTTGTTGCCGAGGTGAATGTTACCCAGCTCGCCCATAAAAATCTCGCGCACCACGCGGCCCGTCAGGGTCATGATCTGGATTTTCATGTTGCGCGGCAGCTCCTGGCCCGTCACCGTGAACACGAAGCGGGCCTTGCTCGTCACCGGGTTCGGGTACGGGTACACGTTGGTGATTTGCGAGGCGTTCACGACCGTAAATTTCACTTGAAACTCTTGGGCCGCGGCGCTGGCATTGGACGCGTTGCGGCCTTGTACGCGCAGGGTATAGATGCCGTCAGGCAGCGGATTGGTGCGGCCGGGATGGTACTCCAGGTAGGCCGTGCTGCCAGCCGGGGTGGTTTCGACCCGGAATGTAACGTCGGGGCCCAGCACGTTCACGGCTGTGGCCGGGGCGTTGCCAGCCTGCAGATACACGGTGAAAGCCGAGGCATCGGCCAGGGGCCGCAGGCGGTCGGTGTCGGTGAGCTGGAGGCTGACCACCGGGCGCGGCGACACGATTTCACCGTTGAGGATGTGGCGGCCGTCGAAGGCCACATCGAGCACCGGTGGCACACTCGTATCGGCCACCTTGAAAGGCAGCAGGTTTAGCTCGTTGTTGGCGTGGGTCAGCTCGGGCAGGGCCTTGGGGTCGGTGGGGGCCGTGGGAAGCGGATTAAAGGTCACCCTCGTCGACAAATTTCCAAACTTGCCTACCAACGGTATCACGATATTTTGAATCAGGATGGCGTCGGGCTGCAAAGCGGTGGTCACGGTCTGGATCACCGGGGACCCCACTTGATGGCCGGTGTTGCTATCAAACACTTCTGCTTTGACCAGCAGCGGCGTGCCAAAAGGCAGCGCCGACACGTTCTCGAAGTGCACCGGAAAAGTGAGCTTGCCCGTGCTGGTGGCTTGGGCCAGCAAGGTGGCGGGGTCGTAGGTAGCAGCCGGCACCAGGTCGCGGCGCACCACGCCTTCGGGCACGCCGGTGTAGGCCACCAACCACTCGCGCAGCTGCGGGGCCACTCGGTTGGTATCGGCCACGCTCAGCTCCAGTTGCAAATAAGGGTAATCGGCGGCCGAAATACCGGCCAGCGAAAACCGCGACAACGGCACACTAGCGTTTAGCTCCTTGGTGTTGCCAGCCGCGTCGATGCCCAGCAGGCGCAACGTAGAGGCGTTGGTAACGCTGGTGCGCGCTACCTGATGGAGCAGGGTTTTCCACTCCTGGGCGGGACCAATACGGGTCGAGGTTATCACGGCGCGGCGGCTCTGCGGGTCGAAGGTCCAGCGGCCGTTCGGGCCAGCCACGCTCGCGCCTTTCAACGCATCGCGTTGAAACTGGGCATAGTGACTCTGCGACCAGCCGCTGGTGTTGGCAATCACCCGAAACGAGCTGGTGACCCAGCGGCCGTCTTCGCCCGGCGCGGGCGCCGCGAAGCGCACCCGCCAGAACCACACCACGCTGTCGCGCCCGGCGAAAACTGGTAGCGTGGGCCGCCAGCTCACCAGCAGCGGGGCCGTGACGTCGAGACGTTTAACCTGCCCGCTGTTGAACGAGGCCGCTGTGTCCAGTTCGACGTTAAAGAGGCGGGACGGGCCGTTGGGGTCATTGGTTTGGGCCACCAGCCGGGGCGTGCTGGTGGGCACAATAGCAAACTCGGGGGGGTTAAGAACCGTGATGCCACCCTGCAAAAAGGTATAATTGAGCGTGGCCGTGTTGTTGGTTTCGTCCAGCTCGGCCACCTTATTTAGATAGTCCAGCTCGACCACGAACTGGTTATTGCCGAACACATTCACCCCGCCTACCACGGTATTGGTGATGGGAAAAGTGTACACCGTGTCGCGCCGAAACGCCTGCCGGAACACCTGCACGTACACGTCATCGGGCCGGCCGCTACCGTATTTACGGGTCACGCGCACTTCCACCGGCTCGCGGGTGATTTTGCCGGGGTTGCTGACTCCGATGTTCAGGAAAAACGTGGGCGAGGCCGCCGTTACGTCCGCGGGCGGGCTGGTCGAGCTAATGGACAAGACCGCGTTGCTGGCCACAAAGTCAGGCTTGGGCGGCGCGTATAGGGCCAGCGTGGGGTCGCCCTGCCAGCCGGTGGCCAGCAGCTGCTCGGTGCCGACATCGTCGTTGAAGCTCGACTGCAACTGCAGGCGCCGCACCACCTCGTCGTGCACCGCCGTAATGGGCTGGCCGTAGTATTTCGGGTCGTTAAACAGCAGCCGGTACATCGTATCCTGCGAGATTTCGAGCCGGTCGGGGTAGCTCAGACCGTACTCACCGAGCGAGCCCAGGGCCCCCGCGTTGGCCGTAAATAGCCAATCCTCGACGCGCGTGTAAGCACTGGTAAAAGTGTGGTTACCGGCGCACCCGTTGAGGAACAGGAACGGATATTTGCCGGTGTTGGTGTAGCCGCTGGCCTTGTCGGAAGGGGCCCCGAAGTTGAGCAAGAAGATGTTGTTGGAACCGTGGCCGAAGTAGGTGATGAGCGAAAGTCCGGCGTTCAATTCGGCGGCGATATTGACGGCTTTGGGCAGCGTCGACGCAATTTCGCGGGTGGTGACGCTACCGCCAAAGTAAGGGTGTTCGGCCCGCACCTTGCTGCGGTCCAGCGCCCCCCGGAACTCGTCGCTTTCGTCTTGGTTCATGCCGCCCACCAAGTGCAGGATGTTCTTGCGCCAAGGCTCCATGCCCAGCGCCTCGTGCTCCTTCAGCTTGGCCAAGTAATTGAGCACCTGCTGCTCGTTGGTGACTGTGAGGCGGCCGGTGCGCAGCTGAGCCCGGTAGTTACCGGCATAGAAATCAGCCGTTAGCATATTGTCCGACACCGCCCGCGAGTTGGTTGGCACCAAGTCGAGGCCCTGTTCGCCGGCAAGGCGGTAGCGGACGCCTCGGAGCTTGTCCTCGCTGGGCACGATACCCTTGCCCAGCAGCAACAGGTAGCGGTTGGGGTTAGCGGGGGCCCCGCTCACCAGCCAGAGGCTGAAGCGGCGCAGCGCCAACCACGAGCGCTCGCCGTAGTGAAACTGGTCATAGAGCTGCGGAGCCGTCACCACCAGCGTGTCGTAAGCGCCACCGGCGGCCGAGGCGCGGTAGCCCCCGTACAGCCGCGGGGCCTTGGAAGCACCGTACACCTGCGGATGGGTGATGATGGTAAAAGTAGCCTTGGCGTTGAGGTTACGGAACACCACGCGGCGGGGCCCGGCCGGCACCAAGGCCGCCGCCGCGTCGGCCAGCAGCAAGCGGCGCGACTGCGCGGCGGTGGCGCTCGGAAACACGAAACGCCCCCCCAGTGGTCCCAGGGTTTGGGCGGTGGCGGGAGACACGCGCTGCACGTTCCAGGGGTCGTGCACGTCGTAGCCGCGCACACTGGCCGGGATGCTGTCCACCTCGAACACGGCCGGGGCACTCAGCAGCGAGTCGCTACGAAAAAATAATGGCCCGTTGCCGAACCAGCGGTTGGCCTGCGGCACTACGGCCCGCAGATACGACACCCGGTAGATGTCGCGAGTGGACCCGGTACCACTAGTGGGCCCCGAGAACCGGATGGTCACTTTGCCGTTGGCCCCGATGTCGGAGCGCAACAGCGCGAAGCGGCGCATGGCGTTGTCGTAATTACCGTAAGTGACGGTGCCTAGCGAACGGAATGCATTGGGATCGAGCGGGTTGCTGTTCACCAGCACTTCCGTGGTGTGAGGTACCCGGCTGCCTCCGTTCAAACCCACCTCGATGGTGGGGGCCGGGCCGGTGGGCGACATGGCTAGCAGCGTCGTGAGGGCGTCGGTAAACACGCCCACGATGTTGCCCGTGTAAAAGCCTTCGCCCGACTCTAGCCACGGCAAGAACGTATCGTTGTTGGGGCCCTTGGGAGGCTCCACAAAGGCTCCAGCTTCGGCCTTGACCGACGTGAACAGCCGCCACGCGTGCGGCGCGCCCCCACCGGCCGACTGCGACTCGGCCATGCGCTTGCCCAGCAAGCTCGTGGGGCCGGGGTAGGTGAGAAAATACGCCGCCGTGTCGGTGTAAAAGCTGTAAAGCTGGTGGGGCTGGTCGAGGGCGCTCTTGTAGAGACCACGGTCGAGCTGGCCGTCGTTGCGCTGCCCGAAAAACTCCAGATAAGTGTTCGAGTCGAACGTGGTGGGGGTCCCGCCCTGGTAGACAGCTACCTCCTTCCCGCGCCGCCAGAGCTGCAAGCGGCTGGGGTCGACGCCGCTCAGGCCCGCCTGGGTCAGGTATTGGTAATCAAGACGGTAAAGGGCATCGCGCGTGATTTTTATTTTATAATAAGACTGGCCGGGCACAATCCACTCGTTACCGAAGGGCCCCGACTGGGCCCGCGCCGCGCTGCCGGCCAGCAGCACCAACAGCCACATCCACCCCCCCCATTGCAGCAGCTTACGGGTATTGATTTGTTTCATAAACTGGCAATAAGCCCGGCCGCTACAACCGGATATTTTTGATAATTACTATTAATTATCAGCTACTTAAATCCATAACCCAGACTCACAACCAGCGAGTTAGTTTGGGAGGTTTGGCCCAGGGCCTCTACCGCTAGGCGCGAGAGAGCCAAGTCGACGCGCAGGCCACTAATGGCTACGCCCGCCCCCAAGCTGTACTGGCCCTTCCAAGCCTGAGCGCCGCTGAAATCCGTGATTTGTTGGTAGTTGCCAGCCCCGCCGCGCAGGAACACCAGGTTTTTGTAGCCCAGTTCCACGCCGGCGCGCGGGTCCACGCTCAGCACGCCGGTGGAAATGGGCGTGTTGCGCCGGCCGTCGGTGGTGGCCTCCAGGTCGACGGCCACCAGGGCCGTAAACTGCTGGGGCAGTTTAAACTGCCGGCCCGCGCCCAGCACCAGCCGCGGCAGCGTGATTTCGTTGCGGTTGGTGGGAATTGGGTCGTTTGAGCCATATAGCACCGCGCTGCGATAATAGTCGGCGTTGATGCTCCAGGCGGTGAAGGTGGTGGTCACGTCGCGAGCCGTCAGGCCCAGCTTCCAGCCGTTGCGCAGGTACTGCACTCCCAGGTCGATGCCGAAGCCGTAGGCGTTGGCGAAACTGCCCACGTTGCGGTAAATCACCTTGGCGTTGGCCCCCACACTCAGGCCCTCCACCCGCCCAATTTTGCGGGCGTAGGAGAGCAATAGGGCGTAGTCGGCCACTGAGAAGTACGTGATTTTGTCGTACTGTATATAGCCGTATTCGTTGATGAGGTTACGCGTGTCGGCGATATTATCGACGCCCAGGCGCATGATGCTCACGCCAATGGCACTTTCCTTGTCGAGCGGCATTGCGAAAGCCGCGTAGTCGTTTTTGACGATGCCCGAAAATAACTCGGAGTGCATCAACACGCCGTCGTACTTGTGGGTGAGACCTGTGAGGCCGGCGGGGTTCCAGTAACCGGCGGTGGCATCGTCGGCCAGGGCCACCTGCACCTTGCCCATGCCCAGGGCGCGGGCCCCCACACCAAGGTTGAGGAATTCGTTGCTGTATTTGGGCGTGCTGGTGGTTTGGGCGGCGACGGGCCGGGCCAGGGCCGCGGCCGCCAGCACCGCCAGCCGCCACACGAGCGGGGAGAACTGGGGCATAGAAAACGGACGAGTATAAATTTTTTCGCGGTCGGAACGCAAGATACCGCTTTCTGGTGCGCTGCCCGCGGCCCGGACTGGGCCCCCGGCGGCCGGCGGTGGGGCGTAAATGGTAGCCAAACGGCCCCGGCGCGCCGGCTAGAGCCCCACGCGCCGGCTAGGTTCGGCAAAAAAATGTGATTGGCGAAAAAATATTTTTCAATGAAAAGATGCCTAAACAGGTCATTTAAGGCACTTTCACAAAATTATCCGGCAGAAGTACCATATTATTTTGCAACAGTACCTTGTAAAACAAAGTACCTACCATAGATTTGTACCGTTCATCACCCACTAGCCTACCTCATCGCCCATGAAACTCGAAAACACCCAGGTGCAGATGCGTAAGGGCATTCTGGAGTTCTGCATCCTGGAAATTATTGCCCGTGGCGAGGCCTACGCCTCCGACATGCTGGAGGAGCTGACGGTGGCCCGCATGATCGTGGTAGAAGGCACCCTCTACCCGCTCCTGACGCGCCTCAAAAACGCCGCCCTGCTCGACTATACTTGGAAGGAGAGCACCAGCGGCCCGCCCCGCAAGTACTACATCCTCACCCCGGCCGGCGCGCAGTTTCTGCAGGAGCTGCGCGACACCTGGGAGGAAATGGCCATTTCCGTTGGCATCATCCGCCAGGGCCGACCGCCCGGCGACCTCCGCTGATGCGGCCTGCCTTTTTGCCTTTCACTCATCAGCCTTCAAACCGGCCCGTTCGGCCTTCTTTCGCATGAAAAAGAACATCAGCATCAACTTGCAGGGCCTCATCTTCCACATCGAAGAAGACGGCTACGAAGTCCTTGGCCGCTACCTGGCCGAGGTGAAGGCGCACTTCGCCAGCTTCCGCGGCCATCAAGACATCGTAGCCGACCTGGAAGGCCGTATCGCCGAGCTGTTCGCTGCCCGCCTTTCACCGGCCAAGCAAGTCATCACCCTGGAAGACGTGGAGGCCATGATGGCCAAAATGGGCCGCGTGAGCGACTTCGCCCCCGAGCTTGACGAGGAGGACGACGAGACCACCGGCGCCTTCGCCGGCCCCACAACGGGCCCCGCCGTCGGCGGTCCGGCGCCGGCCGCCCGTCCCGCCGAGCCGCGCCGCCTCTACCGCGACATGGCCCACCGCAAAATTGCAGGCGTGGCAGCGGGCCTGGCGCAGTACTTTGCCGTGAACCCGCTGTGGGTGCGGCTGGGCTTTGTGGCCGTATTCCTCTTCAAGCCGGCGCTGCACATCGGCCGCTCGTTTGATTTTGATAACCCGATCAACATTTCGGGCTTTGCGCTGCTGGTCTATATCGTGCTGTGGGTGCTGCTGCCCAAGCGCTACGATGCGCCCGATCCGGAAAACATTGCGTCGGGCACCGGGCCCTTAGCCGGCCGCCGCTTGTTCCGCGACACCGACACGGGCAAGATTGGGGGCGTGGCCGCCGGCCTAGCTGCCTACTTCAACATTGACGTCGTGCTGGTGCGGGTGCTGCTGGTAGCCGGCTTGTTTGCCGGGGGCTTCACTTTCCTGCTCTACCTCGTTCTGTGGGTGGTGGTGCCGGAAGCCAAAACGGTGTCGGAAAAGCTGGAGATGCGCGGCGACGCCATCACCCTCAAGGGGTTTGCCAGCCAGCTCAACGACTTTGCCCAAGGAGCTCCGCAGGCGGCCCGCACGGTGGGCACGTTTCTGGAAGGGGCGGCACGCAACGCCTCGCCGGCAGTGAGCTTCTTGGGCACGCTCATCCGCTGGGCCGTGGGCGGGCTGCTCATCTTCATCGGAGGCAGCCTGTTGTTGAGCCTGTTCACGGCCCTGGGCGTAGTGGCCGGCCTGCTGCCTTCTACTTCGCTAACCGGTAACGGTCGGGGCGGCATCCACTTCGACGACGGCGGCAACGCCCAGAACGTGGCCGCCGTGCTGCACAACGTACAGCCCTGGGCCGCCGTGGTGGCGCTGCTGGCGGCGGGTATCCCGGTGCTGGCGCTGGTACTGCTGGGGCTGCGGCTGTTGCTGCGCCGCTCGGTGCTGGGCCGCACGGCCAGCCTCTCGCTGCTGGGCCTGTGGCTGGTGGGCGTGATGGGCACGGCTGTGGCCGGCGGCCAGCTTATCCGCGAATTTCGGACCCGCGACAGCGTGGTGACCACCCGCAACCTAACCCCAATGGCTGGCCGCGGCATGGTGCTGGCCGTGCGCGAGGAAGGCGACAATTTTTTTGAGGACGTGCATCTGCGCCTAGCCCCAGCAGATAGCGGTAAGGCCCCCTTTATCGAACAGAAA
>JANPOR010000442.1:0-1682 GCA_031428075.1 Hymenobacter sp.
GACCCGTAGCGTTCTTTCAGGCTTTTGTCGCGGGTGCTGTCGGGCTCGGCCTTGAGGTAGGCAAGTTGTTTTCCCGTGGGGCTCCACTCGTAAGTGCCGACCCCGTCTTCGTCCTTCGTTATGGGAAATGCTTCGCCTCCGTTCACCGGAATAAGATAAATCTGCGTTTTGTCGCCCCGGTCAGCTAAAAAGCTGACGAAGCGGCTATCGGGGGTGAATCGGGGCTGAGTACTGGGGTTTTTAGTGGTCCTTGTCAGCGGAAGGGGAGGGGTGCCGTCTTGGGACAGCCATATTTCCACATCGTACATGTTGTTTGCCCAGTCAGTCGCGGTTTGGGTAAAAGCCACCCAGCGGCCGTCCGGTGATATGATGGGCGAGGCGGCGCTTTTGAGGCCCAACCATTTTTCAAAGCTGACCGATGGGCTGTTTTGAGCCTGCCCACTGCTGATTATGAGGCTACAAACTAGCAGAAACAAATACTTCATTGTGGACATTTTTAGTAGGGGCCTCGAATATAGACGTTTATCGGGCCGATAGATACCAAGGTGAGGTGGTCTAGCTGGGCCGCACAGAGTTGGGACGTGGTTTGAAATTGGGTTTCGAAGTGATTGGGGGCGAGATAGCCGAGGGCCGAATGCCGGCGCTCGGCGTTGTAATAAGCGAGATAATGGCTGATTACCCGCCGTGCTTCCGTGAGATTGCGGAAGATGCCGCCGTCGAGTAGTTTGGTTTTGAGCCGACTCTAAAAGGATTCGGCGTGTGCATTATCGTAGCAATTTCCTCGGCGGCTCATACTTTGCACCGCTTCATGGCGCGCCATTAAGGCCTTAAAGTTGGTAGCGGCGAACTGGCTGCCCTGGTCAGAATGGACCACAAGCCCAGCTGCTGGCTGACGAACGGACAGGGCGCGGCGGAGTGCCTCGCTGACCAGGCCTTCCGGCATTGATTCGCGCACGTCACAGTCGACTGAGGTGGTCTTGTAAATGTGGACAGAACAGGGTGGTATCTTTCCCACGTCATGAAAGACCCTGCAAAACCCGACAAACGCCTCAAGTACGATGCGGCCTTCCGCGCCGAAGCCCTGCGCCTGGCCGAGCAAAGCCGCTCGACCCAGGCCGCCGGGGGTGCGCTGAACATCGAACCCAAACGCCTCTACCAGTGGCTAAAAGCTGCCCAAACGCCGGTGGCGGCGGCCTTGGGGCCGGCCCTGGACACGACGGCCGAGCTGCGCCAACTGCGGGCCCAGGCCCGGCGGCAGGCGCAGGAGCTGGACATTTTAAAAAAGCCACCACCTTCTCACAGACGCCGGACCAATGAGCCGCTACCGCTTCATCGCCGCCGAGCGCGGCCACTACCCCGTGCGGCGGCTCTGCCAGGTGGTGGGCGTGCCGGCCAGCGGCTACTACGCTTGGCATGCCGACCAGCAGCGGGCCGTGGGGGCCGCCACGCCGGCCTGGGAAACGGCGCTGGTCAAGGTCTTCCGGCATCATCAGCGGCGCTACGGCACCCGTCGGTTGCAGGTGGCCCTGCGCCAGGATGGGCACCGGGTGGGCCGCCAGCGCCTGCGCGTCGCCATGCGTCGGGAAGGTCTGCACGCGCTGCAGCCCAAGGCCTTCACCCCGCGCACGACCGATTCCACGCACGGGTTGCGTTGCGCCCCCAACCGGCTGCTCGACCAACCC
>JANPOR010000443.1:0-3683 GCA_031428075.1 Hymenobacter sp.
CCCAAACCTCCGATTTTCCGCTGCTGCTGGAAATTGAGTGGGCTGAGGGCGTGTACATGTACGGTCCCGACGGCCGCCGTTACCTCGACCTTATTTCGGGCATCGGCGTAAGCAGCGTGGGCCACCGCCACCCGCTCGTGCTAGCCGGCATCCAAGCCCAGCTCGATAAGTACTTGCACCTGATGGTGTACGGCGAGCTGGTACAGGCCGTGCCCGCCCAGCTGGCCGAGGCCATCCATCACACCCTGCCCGCCCACCTCGATTCGGTGTTTTTTACTAACTCCGGCACCGAGGCCATAGAAGGGGCCCTGAAGCTAGCCAAGCGCCACACCGGGCGCACCGAGCTCATTTCCTGCCTCAACGCCTACCACGGCTCCACCCACGGCGCGTTGTCCATCACCGGCTCCGAGGATTTTAAAAACAGCTACCGCCCGCTGCTACCCGATGTGCGCCATATCCGGCACAACGATTTTGCCGACCTGGCCCTGATAACCGAGCGCACGGCGGCCGTCGTCATCGAAACCGTGCAGGGCGAGGCCGGCGTTCGGATACCCACACCCTACTACCTACCGGCCCTACGCCGCCGCTGCCGCGAGGTAGGGGCGCTGCTCATCCTCGATGAGATTCAGTGCGGCTACGGGCGCACGGGCACCATGTGGGCGTTCGAGCAGTACGGCATCGAGCCCGACATTCTGGCGTGCGCCAAAGGCATGGGCGGCGGCATGCCCATCGGGGCCTTCATTTCGAGCACCGAAATCATGAGCGGCTTCAAGACCAATCCCATTCTGGGGCACTGCACCACGTTTGGGGGCCACCCGGTGAGCTGCGCGGCGGCCCTGGCCACACTGCAGGTGATGCAGGACGAAAATTTGGCGGCGGGCGTGGCGGCCAAGGCGGCGCGGTTTCGGGCGCAGCTGCGGCACCCGGCCATTCGGGCGGTGCGCGGCAGCGGGCTACTGATGGCGGTGGAATTCGATTCTTACGCGGTGCTCAAGCCCATCATCGACCGGGCCCTGGCGCACGAGGGCATCCTCACCGATTGGTTTTTGTTCTGCGACAACTCGCTGCGGCTCGCCCCACCCCTAATCATCACCGACGAGGAGATTGACGCGGCTTGCGCGGGCCTGCTGCGGGCCATCGAGCACGTAGCCCCGGCTTGACTTTCCGCAGCCTAACGCGTGGGCAAACTGTTGTAATTTAGAAAGCTCAGGCTTTCCTCCTTGATGCGGTCTTCGGGCAGGCCGTCTTTCACACCCTGCGAAATTTTGCGCACCAGCACGCCCACGATAGCCTTGCGGAAACCTAGCTTCTCGGCCATCATAATGCAGAAATCCATCTCGTTCTCGTCGACGATGCCGTCGGAGAGCATCATTTCCACGAGGTCGTAAATCTGGTCGAACCGCTCCGAATCGGTGCTGGGCAGTTCGGAAATACCGTTGGTGTTGCCGGCCACGATTTTGCGCACCTCGGCCGCCGCCATCCCATTTTTCTTGCCCACGGTAATGATGAAGCTCATCTCCCGCTCGTCGATGTGGCCGTCGGCTTTCGCCAGAGCCGCAAGGTGGCAGAGGTGGCCTTTGATTTTTTTGGCCTGCTCGTTTTCGAAAAAACCAAACATAGGACGAGGGATTAAGGGTGGGAAGTGGATAGGGAGCGGTTTGGGGGCCGTAGCCGTCGGTAAGTTACGAGGACTTTACCAAAATTTTACATTCCTTTTGCAAGAAACGCGAAAAAATGTCCACCCGCCTAGCTACGACTGCTAACGGCGAAAAGCTAGGTTTGTTCCGTCGAAACCCGCACCTTTGCGCGATTTGCGCCGAAACCGCCGCAGACTCGGACCTTTTGAATTACCATGAAACGAATTGGAGTATTTACCAGCGGCGGCGATTCGCCCGGCATGAACGCGTGCATCCGGGCGGTGGTGCGCACGGCCACTTACCACGGCATTGAAGTATATGGCATCATGCGCGGCTACTCGGGCATGATCCGGGGCGAATTTGTGAGGTTGGATTCGGCCTCCGTGTCGAACACGGTGCAGAAGGGCGGCACCATCCTCAAATCGGCCCGCAGCCACTCCTTCCGCAGCAAAGAAGGCCGCCAGCAGGCCTTCGACCAACTGGTGAACAACGGCATTGAGGGCCTGGTGGCCATCGGCGGTAACGGCACCTTCAACGGGGCCATGATTTTTGAGGAAGAGTTCGGCATTCCAACTGTGGGGGCCCCCGGCACCATCGACAACGACCTGTACGGCACCGACTACACCATCGGCTACGATACGGCTGTGAACACGGCCTTAGAGTGTGTGGACAAAATCCGCGACACGGCCGACTCGCACGACCGCTGCTTCTTTATTGAAGTGATGGGACGCGACTCGGGCTACATCGCCATCCCGTGCGCCATCGGCGGCGGGGCCGAGATTGTAATGGTGCCCGAAACGCAGATGAGCGTGGAGGCGGCCATCGAAACGCTGCAAACCGGCTGGCGCCGCCACAAAACCTCGTTCATCGTCATCGTGGCCGAGGGCGATGTCGAAGGCAACGCCCACCACGTGGCCGCCCACGTCAAGGAAGCCATTCCGCAGCTCGACACCCGCGTGACCGTGATTGGCCACATCCAGCGCGGCGGCTCGCCCACCGCTGCCGACCGCCTGCTCGGCTCCCAAATCGGCATTGCCGCCGTGGAGGGCCTCATGAACGGCATGCGCAACGTGATGGCCGGCATCATCGACCGCAAGCTGGTCTACACGCCCTTCATCGACACCATCAGCAAGAAAAAACCCATCAACCAGAACTTCATGCGGATGGTGGAAATTCTGAGCGTGTAGAGGTTTACAGTAGAAAGGAGTGACGTACCTGTCATTGCGAGCGCGGCAAAGCAATCCTTCCTCTCCTCCATGCGCAGAGCCCTGAATTTTGGCAGGCTCCTTTTAAGCAAAAATTCAGGTGCTGCGCAGCGACATGACTTGCCACATTATTAGGTTGGTCACTGAGAACAGGACGGATTGCTTCGGCCTTCGTCCTCGCAATGACAGATATCACCCCATCTCCACCCACTCGTACGCCGCGTCGCGGCGCAGCCACGTGAGCTGGCGCTTGGCGTAGCGGCGGGTGTTGCGCTGGAGCAGGCGCACGGCCTCGGCCCAGTCGTAGTCGCCGTCGAGAAACCCGAAGATTTCCTGGTAGCCCACGGTTTGCAGGGCGGGGCGGTGGCGGTAAGGCAGCAGGCGTTTTACCTCGTCAAGCAAGCCCTCGGCCAGCATATTTCCGACGCGCTGGTTGATGCGCTGGTACAGGGCCTCCCGCTCGCGAGTGAGAGCCACCTTGACGACGCGGAAAGGTCGGGTATCGTCGGCCGCGGCCGTGCCCTGGGTATGAAAGCTGGAGAACGGCCGGCCCGTGCCGCGCGTAATTTCCAAGGCCCTGAGTACGCGCTGGGGGTTTTGCGGGTCGATGCGCGCGTAGGCCACGGGGTCGGTTGCGGCCAGCTCGGCTACCAAGTGCGGCAGGCCGTGGGCAGTCAATTCTTCCTGTAATTGGGCACGCACTTCGGGTAGCACGCCGGGCAGCTCGTCGAGTCCGTCCGACACGTCCTGCACGTAGAGGCCCGAACCGCCGGTAAGGACAACCACCTAGTACTTTCGGAATAGCTCGTCGAGCAAAGCCAGCGCGTAGGCAGCGAAACGG
>JANPOR010000444.1:0-2393 GCA_031428075.1 Hymenobacter sp.
GCTGCTCGGGCGCGGGGACGACAGGGTGGTCGGCCCAAAGGCCTCTCGAAGGAAGCCGTCTCCAAAGCACAGGCGGCGAAGATATTTTATTTGCAACAGGACAAAACGGTGACCGAAATCGGCCAACTGCTGGGCGTGGGACGGGCGACGATTTACCGGTACTTAGCGCACCTGGGCGCACCCACGGGCAGTACCACTACGCTTACCTGAGCTGCGTGCATAAGAGCCTTTCCGAAAACGGAGCCACTGCCGAAAAACGTTTTGGTGCAACATCATTCCGACTGACCGGTCTCATGCCTAAATGAGCAACCTGCCCACTTCCCTCGCGACCGACCAGCAGCTTGTGGCGCTAGTGCTGAGGGGAAATACGGCGGCTTTTGGACCAATCGTGCAGCGCACGGAGGGGCTGGTTATGCAGCTGGTGTTCAAAATGATTCACCATCCCGCTGACCGCCCGGATGTCGCGCAGGAGGTGTACCTGAAGGTTTTTAAGAATTTAGCCGGGTTCAAGTTTCAAGCGAAGCTTTCGACGTGGGTCGGTCAGATTGCCTACCATACGTGCCTGCATTACTTGGAAAAGAAGCAACTGGTGCTGGTGGACTTGTCGGAGCAAAAGCCGGACGACTCGTCAGAAGAGGGCCGTAGTCCCCCCTTAGTCTTGGTGGCCGGACCGGACTACGACCCGGAAACGGCCCTTTTTGACCAAGACCTGGCCAGTATTTTAAGCACGGCCATCGAGCAGCTGCCCCCGCTCTACCGCACCCTGATTGCCTTGTACCACCAGCAGGAACTGAGCTACGAGGAAATTGCCCAGATCACCTCCCTGCCGGATGGAACCGTAAAAAATTACCTCTTCCGGGCGCGGAAACTGCTCAAACAACACCTATTAGCCCGTTATCAACGCGACGACTTATGACGAGTCCCCATCTTGCCGAGCGCGCCCTCCAGGAGGCCGCGGAATCTGCCTCCTTGCTACCGGCCCCCCAGGCGGCTCACCTGCGCGGCTGCCGCGTGTGTCAGGGCCGGGTGGCTACTTATCAGCACCTGTTCACGGCAGCGGCCCAACTGCCGCCCCCAGCCTTCGAGTTCGACCTAACGGCCAGCGTCTTGGCTCAGCTACCCAGGCCCCGGCCCGCCTTTCCCTGGGTGCTCAGCGGCGTGGTCGCCCTCGTGCTGGGGGTGGTGGTCGTGTTTGTAGTCCTGTTTGGCGGCGTGCTGGTGCCGGTTTTTCAAAGCTTGTCTACCGGGCTAGGGGCCGGGCTGGTGGCCGTGGCGGGCTTGCTCGTGGCCGGCCAATGCCTGGAACTGCTGGCCCGGCATCGCCAGCAAATGCGCCTGCTGACTTTTTCTTGATTTTTTTGCAACCTGACTGGCGTTGGCCGGTCTCATGCGGTATTACCTCCCGGTCCGACTTATGAAAAGGTTTCTGCTGCTGCTGTTTTGCTGCCTGACCGCCTGGGAGGCTTCGGCCCAACCGGCCCAGCTGCCGGCCCTGGATGCGAACGCCGTGGATATTGCGCGCCATGTCGTTTTCCCGGCCATTGCGCTTTTCCTGCTCGGCTACTTCGTGCTGACGGCCATCAAGCTGGTGTTGAACTACTTGTTGAAAAACAAGATAATCGATACGGCCATCATTTCGGAAAGCGTGGTCGAGCGCTTGCTACCCGGCCCGCAGGACGAGCAAAACAAAGTGGTGAAGTGGGTAGCGCTACTCCTGAGCACCGGCGCGGGGCTCACGGCCTGTAGCTGGTACCTGCCCCTGGGCCTGCACTCCGTCATCATCCTGGTGTTCAGCACCGCCCTGGGCCTCTTGGCTTACTACCTCCTCCTGCGTCGCCAGGCGAAATAATCTCCCCTCCCGGCCCTCGCTCAACCGCGAGGGCCGCAACTGAGCGAGAAAAATCACTGCCTCCCCACCCCTTCTTCTTCCGTCACCTTACTTCCAAACCCCGATGAATAAGCCGGCATTCTTCGCTCAGTCTACTAGGTATTGCCTAGTAATTTGCATTGCAATTAACTTTGTCGTTCAATTGTTTATGAAAAATAACAGCAAAGCAGCTACCCGGTTGCTGCGTTCACTTTTTGGATGCCTAGCGGCGGCGCGCTGGGGCGGGTGGCGGTTAGGGGCGTTGGTGCTGCTAGCGGTTGGCTTGCTGCCGGGCACGCTGTGCGCGCAGACGCTGGGCGAAGTGTCCGGCACACTGCTCGACCAGGCCACCCGCCAGCCGCTCCCCTTTGCCAACGTGCTGCTGCTGCGCCTACCCGATTCGACGCTGGTGGAAAATACGCAAACGGCCGAAAATGGCACGTTTGCCTTAACTAAACTCGCGCTGAACAAGTACCTGCTTCGGGTAGAGGCGCTGGGTTACCAGCCCACGCGCCGGCTCGTCACG
>JANPOR010000445.1:0-17173 GCA_031428075.1 Hymenobacter sp.
CCCGCCAGGGCAGGCCCGTGCGCCCCACCCAGCGCACGGCTTCCATAAAGCCCCGGTTATCTTTGGCCACGACCCCGCGCCGGCCCATGCGGCCGGGTAACAAGGGCGTCAGCAGTGCCCAATAGGCATCGGTGAGCAACGTGCGGTTGGCGTTTATCTTGGAAATAAGCCCGCCACGCTTTTGCCCGCTCTAACGTTCTTCAGAACACGCCTTATCACTTATCTGGTTAATCGACCGGGCAACAACACGGGCGACAATCCGTTCGCGTAGGTTTTCCGATTAAGTTTCATGCCCAAAGTACCCAGTATCCTGTACACCCTCCTCGAACCCAATTTAAATTATATAAGAGTAATTGAATTGTAAGGAACCTGCGCTACTATTTCCCCAAGCCCACCCAGCCGCGCTGCATGGCGTAGTGGATGACAACGCCCACAACTAGCCCCACCAGGTAGCCGTACGGCAGCCCAGCGCAAAGCAGGCCTACGAGCAGAGCTACCAGCAAATCGGCGCGGTGGGCGCTGAGGTCGCGCAGCAGCGTGGCCAGCGACAGGGCCTCGAACAGCAAGAGTACGCCCAGTACGGGCAGTGGAAAGATCTGCACCACGTCGGCGAAGCCTTGGCTGAAAAATAGGCCCATCACCAAAAAAATGCTGCCGTAGATGACTACCGAGCCGCCCGTGCGGGCCCCGAAAGCGTAGTGCCCCACCATGCCGCCCGAGCCGTGGCATACCGGAAACCCTCCCAGTGCGGGGTTGATGAGGTTCATTAAAGCGTAGGTGAAGCTGATTTTGCGGACGGTTAGGAGCCGGTCGGGGAAATAATCGTGGGCTATCTGCTTGGTGGCTAAGATGGAATTGCCTAGTGACAGCGGAATCTGGGGCAGCGCTAACAGTACGGCCCCCGTGAGCACATCGGCCCGTTGGGGCAGGTGCCAGACGGGCAAGTGCAGACCTACGGCCCGTTGGGCGGTGGCTAGGTTGAGCTTGAAAACCAGTGCGTAAACAACGCCTAAAGCAATGACCACCAGCGCTGCGGGCCAGCGCCGATTACCAAATAGCACCACCGTGACGGCAAAGGCGGCTGCCGCCAGCGCGTAGCCCGCCGCGCCGTCGGCCCCCACGTATTGCTTGAGGGCCAGCGTGGCCAGCTGCAGCGCCAGCCCGAACTGGATGCCCCGCACCACGGCTTTGGGCACGAGCCGCGCCAGCTCGTCAATCAGCCCCGTCACCGACAGGAAAAACATGCTGATGCCGATGGCCAGCCCGCCGCCAAAAATGACGGGGCCCTTGATTTTCTGGGCGATGACCAGCGCTGCGAAAGCCTTTAGCGGCTGCACTGGCATGGGCATTCGGTACCAAAGGCCGGTGAAAACCTGCATCAGCCCGAACAGGATGAGGACCGAGGCACTATCGATACCCGAGGCGGCGATGACACCGATGAGCAAGGGCAGGTCGGTGCCCAAATCGCCGAACGCCCCGGCAAACTCGTTGCGGTCGAAGCGGATGGTCGGGCGGGCGGGGGAAACGGTGGGGGCCATGCAAGCAGGAAACTGGCCGTGGAGCCGTAAGGGCGCGCGCGCTGTATTCGGGCAAACATAACACATGCCTTCTCGTTCGCATTGGGCCCGGCAGGCAGGGGGCCGTGCGAAACTCCCCGGTTACTTTGCGGGTTTCCATCAGATACGCCACTCGCATGGAATCCATCATCCTATTGCCCGCCGCCAGTTACGAGTACGTCACCGTGCAGAAGGTGCGCGCCGACGGCCCTCCGGAGCCCGCCACCGACCAGCTAGCGGCCGAGGAGCCGCTGGAGATCCGCCTGGGCTACGAGGTGGCGGGGGGCGGGCGGGCGCACCGCACCCTGTCCGTGACCATGCGCACGCCGGGGCACGACGAGGAGCTGACCGCCGGTTTTTTGCTCACCGAAGGTCTTATCCATGGCAAGGCTGACCTGCTAGGCGTGCGCCCCTGTCCCGATGTGCAGAAGCCCGAAGAAGCTGGCAACGTGGTGCGCGCCGAGCTGGCCGGTCATGTACAAGTCGATTTTAAGGCCCTGGAGCGGCATTTTTACACCAGTTCCAGCTGCGGCGTGTGCGGCAAAACCAGCATCGACGCCATTCAGACCGCCACTTGCCCGGAGCTACCCGCCCAGGGCCCCCGCCTGCGTTCCGCCGTTGTGCACCGGCTGCCCGAGCGCCTGCGCGCCGCCCAAGCTGGCTTCGAGCAAACCGGTGGGCAGCACGCAGCGGCTCTGTTTTCGCCCGAAGGCGAGTTGCTGCTGTTGCGCGAAGACGTGGGCCGTCACAACGCCCTCGACAAGCTCATCGGCGCGGCGCTGCTGCAAGACTGGCTGCCGCTTCACCGCCACGTTTTGCTGGTCAGCGGCCGCGCCAGCTTCGAGCTGGTGCAGAAAGCGGCTGCCGCGGGGTTGGGCATCCTGGCCGCCGTTGGGGCCCCGAGCAGCCTAGCCGTGCAGGCCGCCGACCGCTTCGGCATGACGGTGTTAGGCTTCGTGCGCAACGAGCGGTTCAACATTTACGCGCATCCCTGGCGCGTAGATCCCAGCGAATAAATTTTGGTGTTCGGCTGTTTTCTGGCGGAACCGGGCGTTCGTTCTCCGCAAAAGGCCGTAGAATTACCCTCATACCTAACCAACTGCATGAAGCTCCGCATCGAAGATGATACCCTCCGCTTACGCTTGTCCGACGCTGAGGTGCAGGCGTTTGCGGCCACGGGCCGGGTGGCGACCGCGGTGCACTTTGGGGCCGAGGTCGACCAGCAGCTGACCTACGCCCTGGAGCGCGCCGAAGCCGCTGCCGTGGGTGTACGCTACGCCCCCGGGACCCTCACGGTGCTGGTGCCTAGGGCCCTGGCCGATGCCTGGACCGGCACCGACCAGAACGGCTTCTCGGAACGCGTCGCCTTAGCCGACGCCCGCCAACTGCGTATCTTGGTCGAGAAAGACCTGGACTGCCGTCATTAGTCAATACGGCATCCTAGATCCATCAATCCACAAGCTTTCATCATGTTCTGCCCCATGGAAGAATCCCCCATTAACGACCCCAGCAAAGCCGGTAAGACCGAGCAGCAGGGAGCCCAAGCCAACGCCCCAAAAAGCGGCGAACGCTCGGAACAGGGCGAAGCCCCCGCGCCCGACCATTACCGCCCCGACCCTCAGGGCGAGCGCGACCAGCGCCATATCCCGGCCCCCGACGTGGCCGGCGCCAAACACCATTACCCGGTGCTGGCCCAGCCTCCCGAAGCACTCACCGGCCTGAAGTTGGAGCCCCGCGCCAAGATTGCGGCTGGCGTCACGGCCGTCATCAAGTCGATGGAGTTCAACTGGAGCGAGGCGGGCATGAGCCGTGGCACCAAGGGGTTGTTGAACATGAACCAGAAGGACGGCTTTGACTGCTCGAGCTGCGCCTGGCCCGACCCCGACGACCACCGCTCGTTCGCCGAGTTTTGTGAGAACGGGGCCAAGGCCACGGCGTCTGACGCCGATGACAAAGCCGCGGGCCCCGAGTTTTTCGCCAAGCACAGCCTGGTCGACCTTTCGCGCATGACCGACCGCGACCAGAACAACGCCGGCCGCCTCACGCACCCGATGGTGAAGCGCCCCGGCGGCACGCACTACGAGCCCATCGAGTGGCCCGAAGCGTTCGACCTCATCGGTAAGGAGCTGAACGCGCTGGCTTCGCCCGACGAGGCGGCATTTTATACGTCAGGCAAAGTGCCGAACGAGCCAGCATTCCTGTTTCAGTTGTTTGCCAAGCAGTTTGGTACCAATAACTTGCCTGACTGCTCTAACATGTGCCACGAGAGTAGCGGCGCGGCCCTGAGCCCGACACTGGGCCTGGGTAAAGGGTCGGTCACGCTCAACGATATATACGAAGCGGAGGTCATCCTCATCATCGGCCAAAACCCGGGCACTAACCACCCGCGCATGCTTTCGGCCCTGCAAAAGGCCAAGAAGAATGGGGCCAAAATAATCAGCATCAACCCGTTGATCGAAGCTGGTCTCAACCACTTCAAAAACCCGCAGGACTTCATGAACCCGCTCAAGGTGTTGGGCGTGCTGCTCGGCGACGGCACCACCATCACCGACTTGTTCCTGCAAGTGCGCGTGGATGGCGACATGGCCCTCTTGCGCGGCATTATGAAGCACCTGTTCGAGGCCGAGGACCGCAACCCTGGTAAGGTAGTCGACCACGCCTTTATCCAAGAGTTCACCACGGGCTTCGACTCGTTCAAGCAAAACATTTGCAACACCAGCTGGGAAGACATCGAGCAAATTAGCGGCATCAGCCGGGCCGATTTGCTGGAGGCGGCCAACATGTTGGCCACCAAGCAGAAGATTATCACCTGCTGGGCCATGGGCGTGACGCAGCAGCGCCAAGGCGTACAAACGATTCAGGAAATCGTGAACCTGCACCTTATGAAGGGTGCTATCGGCAAGCCCGGCGCGGGCACCTGCCCGGTGCGCGGCCACTCCAACGTACAGGGCGACCGCACGATGGGCGTGTGGGAGCAGCCCACCAAGACGTTCCAGGATGCGCTGGCCAAGGAGTTCAACTTCACGCCGCCCTATGAGCACGGCCGCGACGTGGTGGAAACCATCAAGTCGATGTACCACGGCGAAACCAAGGTGTACTTTAGCTTGGGTGGCAACCTGCTGGCCGCGGGCCCTGATACCGAGCTAATTGCCGAGGGTATGCGCAACCAAAACCTGACCGTGTACGTGGGCACCAAGCTCAACCGCGGCCACTTGGTGACGGGCAAAACCAGCCTGCTGCTGCCCTGTTTCACTCACCTCGACATCGATATGCAGAAGTCAGGCCACCAAATGACTTCGTGCGAAAACTCGATGGGCGTAGTGAGCCAAAACAAGGGGGCCCTGGTGCCGCTGCCGGGCCAGATGCTGAGCGAAGTGGCCATTCTGGCCGGCGTGGCCATCGCCACTTTGGGTCCCGACCGCACCGATGTGGCCGACTGGGTGGCGATGACAGAGAACTACGACGTCATCCGCGGCCACATTTCGCGCGTGATTCCGGGCTTTGAGAAGTTCAACGAGCAGCTGCGCAAGCCGGGCGGCTTCTACCTGCCCAATGGGCCCCGCGAGCGAAAGTTCACGACCCAGAACGGCATGGCTAATTTCAGTACTACTGAGCTGGAAAAGTACACCTTGGAGCCGGGCCAGCTGGTGCTGATGACCGTGCGCAGCCACGACCAATTCAACACAACCATCTACGAATACAACGACCGCTACCGCGGCGTCTACGGCGAGCGGCGCGTGCTGTTCATGAACAAGCAGGACATTGTAGAGCGCGGCCTCAAGGCCAAGGACCTCATCGACATCACGAGCCATTACGAGGGCGAGCAGCGCACGGTGGAGAAGTTCATCGTAGTGCCCTACGATATCCCGCGTGGCAACGTGTCGGCCTATTTTCCCGAGGCCAACCCGCTGGTGCCCATCGCCAGCGTGGCCAAAACGAGCAACACGCCCACTTCGAAGTACGTGGTGGTAACGGTGGCCCCAGCCAAGGTGGGCGCCGCCCCACAAGCACAAAAACAGCGTGCGGAAGCCATGGTCGAATAGCCCACACGGGGCCGTAATTACGAAAAGATAATAAAATAAGGGCCGGCTGCACGACGCAGCTGGCCCTTTTGCTGGCTGTTTGGTTCGGGGCCCTTATTCTGACGTCGGCGGTACGTGCCAGGCGCTTCCGCATTTCACCTTACCTTACGGACATGAATTTTCCTATCGTTTCCCTCGCCGTGGCGGCCGTTGCGCTGCTGGTGGTGCTTTATTTTTTCCCTATCAGTCTCTGGATTACGGCCTTGTTCTCGGGCGTGCGGGTGAGCTTATTACAACTGGCGTTCATGCGGGTGCGGAAGGTGCCGCCGTCGCTAATAGTCAACTCGCTGATTACTTCCACCAAGGCTGGGCTGCAGCTGACGGCCGACGACCTGGAAACCCATTACTTGGCCGGCGGCAACGTGCCCAGCGTCATCAAGGCCCTGATTTCGGCCGACAAGGCCAACATTCCGCTCGATTTCAAGCAAGCCACGGCCATCGACTTGGCGGGCCGCAACGTATTCGAGGCCGTCACCACGAGCGTCAACCCCAAGGTCATCACCACGCCCAATGTGGCCGCCGTTGCCCAGGACGGCATCCAACTCATTGTCGTCGCACGCGTTACTGTGCGGGCCAATATCTCGCAGCTTGTGGGTGGGGCCGGCGAAGAAACCATCCTAGCCCGTGTCGGCGAGGGCATCGTGACGAGCATCGGCTCGTCGGTGTCGCACAAGGAGGTGCTGGAAAACCCCGACAAGATTTCCAAACTCGTGCTGCACAAGGGCCTGGATGCGGGCACGGCGTTCGAAATTCTCAGCATCGACATTGCCGACATCGACATCGGGGAGAACATTGGGGCCAAGCTCCAGACCGACCAAGCCAGCGCCGACCTGCGCGTGGCCGAGGCCCGCGCCGAGGAGCGCCGCGCCATGGCCGTGGCCATGGAGCAAGAATACCGCGCCAAAACCCAGGAGGCCAAAGCCAAAGTGGTCGAAGCCGAGGCCGAAATTCCCAGGGCCATTGCCGAGGCCTTTCGCAACGGTAACCTGGGCATTATGGATTACTACAAGATGCGTAACGTGCAAGCTGATACGGAAATGCGCGACTCTATTGCCAACCCCGGTAACAGCAGCGGCAGCGTGAAGCCGGGCCGGGAGGAAGGCCGACAGTCGTAAGCGGAGAACCTTACCCCCACACTTTAGTGCCTTCGGTGCAGTTGCGGCACATTTCCACTTGGTCGCGGCCCTTGAGTAGGGCTTGGCGGAAATCCTGGTACTTGGGGCCGTGCCAGAGGCTGGTGAAGCTCTGCTGCTGCAAGTCGCCGAGGCGGTACTCGGCGTCTTTATCAAAGCAGCAGGGTACCACGAGGCCATCCCAGGTGATGACGCAGGAATGCCACATCTTCCAGCAGTGGTTGAGAAGACGGCTTTTCAGGCGCCAAGTGCCGTTGCCGTTGTTCTGGTAGCGCGAGTAGTAATCGATGGTGGGGATGAGTGGTGAGCCGTGCTGGTAATCGTAGATCTGCGCGGTTTTAAACCACACGTCGTCCACGCCCAGGGCTTGGGCCAGCTGCCGGGCATCGGCAATCTGGTGCTCGTTGGGGCCCACCACCAAAAACTGGAAGATGACGCGCGGAGTGCTCGATCTCAACTTTTTGCGCCAGCGCACGATGTTGCGAGTGCCTTCGAGTACTTTCTCCAGCTTGCCGCCCACGCGGTACTGCTGGTACACTTCCTGGGTGGTGCCGTCGAGCGAGATGATGAGGCGGTCGAGGCCGCTTTCCACGGTGCGGCGGGCGTTTTGATCGGTTAGGTAGTGGGCGTTGGTGCTGGTGGCGGTGTAGATGCCCTTGCGCGCCGCGTACCGCACCAGTTCCAGGAAATGCGGGTGCAGGTAGGGCTCACCCTGAAAATAAAAAATCAGGTACCACAACCGGTTACCCACTTCGTCGATGGTCTTTTTGAACAGCTCGTCGGCCAGCATCCCGGTGGGCCGCGTGAACGAGCGCAGGCCGCTGGGGCACTCCGGGCAGCGTAGGTTGCAGCTGGTGGTGGGCTCGAAGCTCAGGGCCATCGGCAGGCCCCGCTGGCGGGCTTTACCGGTGGCCTTGCTCAGTAGATAGGAGCCTACCACCTGGGCGGCGTTCCAGAGGCGGCGCGGGGTGGTCTTGGACAGCACGTTGAGGCCGTCGACGAGGAGGGATTGCATGAATAGCGCCGCTTACAAAAAAAGACGACGGAAGCACGCGGGCTTCCGTCGTCTCAACAAAGTTAAAGGGCGGGGCCCCGCCGCAACGCTTATTTGGTAGCCTCTAGGGAGCTGGTGTAAGTGCTGGCCTTACCAAACGCCTGGTTGATTTCGTCGATGGCCGCGCGGCTGCTCAAGCGCTTGGGCTTGGTGTTGAGGAAGGTGCCGTCCTCGCCGATGAGGAAATAGGCCGGCACTTCCTGCACGGCGTAGGCCTTGGCTACCACCGAGTGTAAGCCCCCGCTTGGCGCGCGCACCTGCACACCAGGCAGGCTCTTTGCCTTCACGAGTTGCCGCCAAGCCTGTTCGTTTTCGTCGAGGGCGATGTTGATGAACACAATCTTCTTGTTTTCAAACCGATGAATCAGATCTTGGGCATACGCCAAATCGCGAAGGGATAAACCGTTAGTTGATTTCCAGAAGTTCAGGTACACCAACTTGCCGGTGTAGTCGTGCAGGTTCACAGAATCGCCAGCGGCGGTGGCCAGACGGAAGTTGGGGGCCGGCGCGCCAATGGCAAAATCTTTGTGCCGATTGAAATCGGCTTGCAACGCCGGGTAGTACAGATTGCCCGTGTCGACGTTGTGGAACTCAGCGAGCATGGCAGTCGAGTATTTCACGTGGCCGAACCGGAACGATTCTTCCATCACCCGGCCTTGGATAATGGGCCGGATGGGCCCCGTCAACTGCTTGCCGGCTAGGGCAAATGCGTAAGTGTAGAAATCAGGGTCGGTACGCTGATGGTTGGCGGCGGCGGCGGCGTAGTGCAGGTAGTTCACCAAAAACTCGTGGTACAACTCGCTCTGCGTGGCGTCGGGGTTATTGATGAGGGCCGGGTCGTTGAGGAAGTCGTAATAGGTTGGCGTCATCTTCAGACGGCCCTCGGTGCTCACTACCTGCTCACGCAAATCCTGGAACGTAAGGCGGTCGTTGGCGTAGGCGTAGGCGATTTCGGCCTTGGCGTACTTATAAAACTCTGTCGTGAAGGATTGCTTATCGGCGCGGTCGTCCAAAAACTCGTTCTCGTGCTTGCGACGGTACTCTAAAAACGACAGAAACGGTGATTCGTAGAGTTGCACGTTGTCGGGAAGCACCTGAAAGCCGTCGTTCTCTACGAACTGCTCGTCGGCTTCGGCTAGGTACGAGTTGGCGTTGGCGGCCTGCTGGCGGTGGCGCTGCTCCTCGCTGAGGTTGCCGCTGTTGCGCAGCTTGGTAGAGAAGCCTGTGGGCACATTGTTGGCCTTGAACTTGAGCGTGCCGGACATGTTTTCCCCCTTGAAGCGCACGTCCATGTCGGTGCCAGCGTCGAGGAAAAGCGGGGCCACGTCGTCGCCGTACACCAAGTCGGCCTTGGTGGCCCCGGTCACTGGGATGGTCAGCCGGAACTCACCGTGGCTGGAAAGAGCAGCTCGCACGATGCGCTCTTTGGCTTCGAGTGGGTTGTCGCGCAGCGACACGGCCACCGAGTCGGTTTTGGGCTGCTCACGCGTCCCGTCAACACAGCCGTTCCGAAACCCGAAACTGCGACCGGGGCCGCATCCTGGGCTTGGCCCAGCAACGAGCCGAACGCCAGCGGTAGTGCCAGGAGCCGGTAGAACTTTGAGTCAAAAAAAATAGGCATAGACAAAAGAACAAGCCCCATAATTAGGAAATTACCGGGAAAAACTAATATGTAATAACTTCTTATTTCACGAGAAACCCTAACTATAAACCGAAGATACGGGCCCTTGTCAAATAAAATACAATTCTTGTTGCTGCCTCATTTTTTCTTATTTCTATACTTGCTGCACCGTCATTTAGTTATATTCCAGGGTTGGCGCGAGGTCAATCAGGGTCTTAGCCTTAGCCAAATAACCCGTTCAATACCTCGTCGAGCCGGGCCACGGGTCGTACCCGCAAGCCGGCGCGGGCCAAGTCGAGGTTCTTGCCGTTGAACTGCGACACGTACATCTCACGGAAGCCCAGTTTGGCGGCTTCGGCAAGGCGCTGGTCGAGGCGGCTCACGGCCCGGATTTCGCCGCTCAGGCCCACCTCGGCGGCTAGGCACACGTCGCCCGGGATGGGCACGTCGTTCAGCGACGACACCACGGCCGCGCACACGGCCGCGTCCAGGGCCGGGTCGTCAAGCCGCAGGCCCCCGGCGATGTTCAGGAACACGTCGTGCTGGCCCAGGCGCAGGCCGCTGCGCTTTTCAAGCACTGCCAGTAGCATTTGCAAGCGCTTGGCGTCAAAGCCGGTGCTGCTGCGCTGCGGCGTGCCGTAGGTGGCGGGCGTCACCAGGGCCTGTACTTCTACCAGCAGGGGCCGGTTGCCTTCCAGAGTGGCCCCGATGGCCATGCCGCTCAGGCTTTCGCCGCGCTGCGAAAGCAGGATTTCCGAGGGGTTGCTTACTTGGCGCAGGCCGTCGCCCTGCATCTCATAAATACCTAGCTCAGAAGTGCTGCCGAAGCGGTTTTTGGTAGTCCGCAGGATGCGGTAGCTCAGGTGTCGGTCGCCCTCAAACTGGAGCACGGTGTCCACCATGTGTTCCAGAATCTTGGGCCCCGCGATGCTGCCGTCTTTCGTGATGTGGCCGATGAGCATCACTGGCACGCCGGTTTCCTTGGCGTACTTGAGCAGCTCGGCGGTGCATTCGCGTACTTGGCTCACGCTGCCGGCCCCGCTCTCAACCAGCGTGGAGTGCATGGTCTGGATGGAGTCGATGACTACCAAGTTAGGCCGCACTTGGTCAATCTGGCGGAAGATGTTTTGGGTGTTGGTTTCGGTGAGAATGTAGCAGCCGGGGTGCTGGCCGTCGGCCAAACGCTCGGCGCGCATCTTTATCTGGGCCTCGCTTTCCTCGCCGCTTACGTACAATACCCGCAACTGCCGCAGACCCAGCGCAATCTGGAGCATGAGGGTGCTTTTGCCAATGCCCGGCTCGCCGCCGATGAGCACGATGGAGCCGGGCACCAAGCCCCCGCCCAGCACGCGGTTCAACTCATTGTCCGGGGTAAGAATGCGGGGCTCGTCTTCGGCCACGATGTCGCCGAGCGGCACCGATTTAGCCGCTTTGGTGAGGCTGCCGCCGGGCACCGTGCTGGCGGGCTTCCACTGGCCCGTGGTGGTAGCCACGGTTTCCTTCTGGACGACCTCTTCCACGTAAGTGTTCCACTCGCCGCAGGCCGGGCAGCGGCCTATCCACTTGGCCGACTGCGCGCCGCAGCTCTGGCAGAAAAAAACGCTTCTTGCTTTGGCCATTCTGATTGAGGTGATTCGGCGACGATAAGGCCGGAAAAACGAAAAAGGTTGCTAAAGTAGGGCCCCGGTGCCGCTAAGCTTCCCAATTACCCCGCCGTCATGGTGCGGCGGATGCCCAGCTTCTTCATGCGCGCTTCCAGGGTTTTGGGATTGATGTCGAGCAGCAGCGCCGCGCCCTGGGCCCCGCTCACGCGCCCGCCGGTGCGGGTGAGGGCCGTCAGGATGTGGGCTCGTTCCTGCTCGCGTAGCGTCCGGAGCGGTGCGACGGCACTTTCGGCTGTCTCGGCGGGGCCCCCAGCGGCGGGTAAACCGGCAAAGTCCAGGTAGGGGCCCTGGCTGACGATGAGGGCCCGCTCGACCAAGTGCTCCAGCTCGCGCACGTTGCCGGGCCAAGCGTAAGCCTGCAGCGCCGCTAAGTCGGTGGGCCGAATTTGGCGCAGGGGCTTGGCCAAGCGCTGGCTTAAGCGCAGCATCGAGTGGCGCAGCAGGGGCTCCACGTCCTCGGGGCGGGTGCGCAGGGGCGGCAGCGTGATGGGAAACACGTTGAGGCGGTAGTAGAGGTCGGCGCGAAAGCGGCCACCGGCCACTTCATCGGCCAGCACGCGGTTGGTAGCGGCTACCACGCGGGCATTGGTGGTGAGCACGCGACTGCCGCCCAAGCGCTCAAATTCTTTTTCCTGGAGCACACGCAGCAGCTTGGCCTGTAGGTCAAGCGGCAGCTCCCCAATTTCGTCCAGGAAAATGGTGCCGCCGTCGGCCAACTCAAACTTACCGATGCGCCGCTCGCTCGCGCCAGTGAACGCGCCTTTTTCATGCCCGAATAACTCGCTTTCGATCAATTGGGCGGGTAGCGCGGCGCAGTTGAGCTTAATGAGGGCCCTCGCCCGGCGGGGGGAAGCGTTGTGCAGGGCCCGGGCTACTAGCTCCTTGCCGGTGCCGGTTTCGCCGCTCACCAGTACCGTGGTATCAGTGGAGGCCACCTGTGCGATGCGCACCTGCACGTTGCGCAAGGCCTCGCTGGGTCCGATTAACTCATCAACAGTGGCCGTGGTGTTGATTTCGTCGATTAAATAGGTGCGTTCTTGCTCCACCTGGGCCTTCAGGGCCTCAATCTGTTCGAAGGCAAACAGGTTTTCGAGGGCCAGCGCAATTTGAGGGGCTAAGGCCTGCACAATGGCCAGGTCGCCGGAGCCGAAGCCGTGGGGATCGGGGCTGGCGAGATTGAGCACGGCCGCGCCGTCGGTCCGTTGCAATAGCGGTACGATGAGAATAGAGCGGATGCCGTATTGGTCGTACACGTGGCGCATCAGCGGGTAGCGCACGGCCAGGGCCCTGAATTCCTCGCCCGAGTACAGGCCCGGAGTCTGTAACAGCTTGTCAATCTGATTATACAGTAAAGCGGGGTCCGTCCCGTTGCCCTCTTGGTGGCGGTCGGGAGCCAAGATGTCGAGCAGGGCCCCCGGGCCCGGGCCGCGCCGGAACTCGGCAAACCCTTCAAAC
This sequence comes from Hymenobacter sp., assembly GCA_031428075.1. Classification (GTDB taxonomy): domain Bacteria; phylum Bacteroidota; class Bacteroidia; order Cytophagales; family Hymenobacteraceae; genus Hymenobacter. The sequence goes on from JANPOR010000445.1 coordinate 12,566, forward strand.
GCGTCCTGTTGCCCGGCCCGCTGCACCCGGATGCCGAAATACTCGAACGGCACCACGCGGCCCAGCTCTTCGGCCACGGCCCGGAACAGCGGCTCGCGCTGCTTGATGCTGAGCAGGGCGCTGCTGATGTTGAGCTGTAAGGTGCGCTCTTGCTCGCGGCGGGCCACATCTTCAAAGGCCAGGGTGTTGGTCACGGCCACGGCCACCAGCGAGCCGATTTTGCCAAGCAGCTCGTCGTCGGCTGGCGTGAGCGTGGGCTGGCGCCGGGCGGCCAGCGTGAGGGCTCCGGTGAGCCGCCCCCCCAGCCGCAGCGGCACCGAGGTGAGGTAGCGGATTCCCAGGGCCCACATGCGCTGGAACGACTCAAAATTGGGATAATCAGTTAAGTAATCGGCCAACGCGGCATGGTTTACCTGTGATGTCGTCAGCACTCTCTCGAGCGGCGAGCCGGCGATGGGCGTGAAGTAAGCAGGCGGGGTGGGCATGCCAGCGTACTCGCCCACGTCAAAATAATCGCGCAAAAACAGCCGCTTATTTTTCACCTCTTCGTCAAACACGCTAATGCCGATGATGTCGAACGGAAAAATCAGCCGCAGCTTGGTTGTGACTACATTGAACAACGTTTCCTTGTCGCGGGTAGCGGCAATGGCCTCATTAAGGTGCAGTAGCAGGGTTTCGTCGGGAGTGTTCATTCCTGATATAACAGGAGTTTTTTATGAGGAATTCCTGCTATTTGAGGAAACTATTGGCGTGGACAAAAGTTTGCGGCAGGCTGCGCTTTATGCAAAAATGTATTTGAATGACTGGAAACGGCTATTTAACCACATATTCCGCCGTGGTTGGGTGTGGCACCCGGCTTGGCACGGGCTTGGCGAAAGAGGACGCCACTTACTACCGCTTTCGCTTATGTTTTTTCAATCTTTACCACCCGGGTTGGCGCGGCAGCTCCAGCCGCTGTTGCTGGGAGCAGCCCTGTTGCTGGCCGGTCCTGCGCTGGCCCAGACCTCGCCGAGCACCCCGGGCGCTGCCGTGCCCGCAGGCATCGCCGCCGGCGACTCGCTGACACTGGATGCTACCGTTACTTCGGTGCTCGACGCCAACCCATCGGTGACCAACCTTACTGAGCTAGCCAACGCCGCCAGCGGCCGCTTGGCGCAGTCGCGCACCGGTTTCCTGCCCCAGATTACGGGCACGGCAACCTATACCCGCCTCGACCCGGTGGTGAAGCTGGGATTTATACCGGGGCAGGAGCCGGTGCAGTTCAACCCCAACAATAACTACGACGCCCATATCACGGCCCAGTACCTGTTGCTCGACTTTGGCAAGAATGTGGCCACCGTGCGGCTTTCCGAGTCGCAGGTGCAGACGGCTCAAGACAATGTGGTGGTGGCCCGCCGCGATTTGGCTTTCAATGCGGCGCAGGTGTACTATAACATCCTGTTCATGCGCGAGAGCATTCGGGTGCAGGACCAGCAACTTGCCTCGCTGCAAGCCCACCGCAACGAGATGGCGAAGCGCGTAGAAGGGGGCGTGAGCACCCGCTTCGACGTGACGACCACCGACGTGCGCATCACGCAGGCCCAAAACACCAAAATCGACCTGCAAAACCAGCTCCTTAACCAGCAGGTGCAGCTGGCCCGTCTGCTGCACAAGTCCGCCCAGGCCGACGTACCCGTGCGGGGACGCCTCACTTTTGAGCCCCAACCCGTAGACTTGGCTGTCGAACTTGCTCAGGCCGCCGAAAACCGCCCCGAGGTAAAACTGACCCGTGACGCCGAGAAAACCGCGGAGTTGCAAACCCGCCTCGTGGAGCATAGCAACATGCCTTATCTGGGCGTGGGGGCCCAAGTGGGGGCCAAAAACGGCTACCTGCCCGAGATTAATACCATTAAGTTCAACACCGTGGGCGTGGCGCAGCTGTCGGTGCCGATTTACGACGGCAACAAAAATAAGAACCAACGCGTGGAGGCCCTGGCCAACGCCCGCGCCACGGTGGCCCGCACCGCCGACATGCAAGAGCAAATCCGGGCCGACGTGCGCCAAGCCGTTAATAATCTCACCTTCAGCCAGGCCCGCTACGACAACGCCCAGCAGCAGGTGGCTCAGGCAACGGAGGCCCTAACCAAGGCCCGGGCCCGCTACCGCTACGGCGTGGGCGCCAACCTCGATGTGCTGGACGCCGAAACTCAGTTGGCGCAGTCACGCCTCTCGCGTGCCCAGGCCATGTACAACTACACCCTTGGCCAGTACCAACTTAAGCGCGCCACCGGCGAGCAGATTTGGAAATAAGGTTGGAGCAAAAAATACAAAAATGAAAATTAATGCACAAAGCTTCAAGCTATTAGATCTCACTTTCGTGATTAAAAATGACCCTTACTTCCATTCTTTGCCCGCTTGACTTTTCGGCCGCGACGCCGGGGCTAGTGGCTTACGCGGCGGCTCTGGCGGCTGCCACCGGGGCCGAGCTGCGCCTGCTGCACGTGCGCGAGCCGCAGGAGGCCGAAATGCCCGCCGGGGCCGACCGTCTGGCTGGGCTGCGCGCCGCTGCCGAACAGGCCGGGGCCCTGCACGTAAGTACGGGTACGGTGCAGGGCGAAGCGGCCCCTGAAATAGTGGCGGAAGCCGGCCGTCGCCATGCTGACTTAATTGTTATTGGGGCGCACGGCCAGACGGGCCTCACCCGCTTTTTGATGGGCAATACGGCCGAGGTGGTGCTGCGTACCGCGCCCTGCCCTACGCTGCTGGTGCGCGGCGCCGCCGGATAGCTGCACCCACCGCTTTTTGATACGCAAAACTTCTGATTTCGCAACGTTTAACGCATTCTCGATATAATGGCTACTTCCACCGCTCCTCAAGATCAAGACATCCTGACGCCCGATGCGCCCCCCACCGCTGGGGCCGAGCCGCTCGAAACTCCCAAGCGCCGCAATCCATTGATGTACATTGTGCTGGCCCTGGCGCTGCTTATCGGCGGCTATTACGGCTGGACGCGCTACCAGTTTGCCAAGGCCCACGAAAGCACCGATGACGCCCAGGTGGAAGGTGATGTGTATCCCATTCTGCCCCGCGTGGGCGGCCCCGTGGTGCAAGTGAAAGTAGAAGACAACCAGGTGGTGAAAAAGGGTGACGTGCTCGTCACCCTCGACCCTGCCGACTACCAGCAACGCATCAACGCTGCCCAGGCGGCCCTGCTGGCTGCCCAGGCCCAGGTGGTGGCCGCCCGCGCCCAGGTAGCCACAGCCCAGGCCGGGGTGAGCACTGCCCGCACCACTATCGGCGTGAGCGACGCCAACCGCGACCGTCTCCAGAAAGATCTGAAGCGTAGTACATTCCTGCGCAAAGAAGATATCATTCCACAGAGCGACTACGATGCCGTGCAGGCCAACCTGAAATCGACCAGTGCCCAGCGCTCGACGGCCCAAGACCAAGTGAAGGTGGCCCAGCAGCAAGTGATAGCCGCCCAGCAGCAGGTAGCCGTGGCCCAGGCCGTAGTGAAGCAGCGCCAAGCGGACCTCGACAATGCCAAGCTTCAGCTGAGCTACACGACGCTGGTGGCCCCCGGTAGCGGCATCGTGAGCAAGAAAAACGTGCAGCCCGGCCAGGTGGTGGCCCCCGGCCAGCAGCTCATGGGCCTGGTGTCGAGCAATAAAACCTGGGTCATCGCTAACTTCAAAGAAACCCAGTTGGAGTACATGAAAGTGGGTCAGTCAGTGAAAATCGAAGTAGATGCCTACCCCCACGAAGATTTCGAGGGCCACATCGAGTCGCTTTCGGCCGCTACGGGGGCCCGCTTTGCCCTGCTGCCGCCCGACAACGCTAGTGGCAACTTCGTGAAGGTGACCCAGCGCGTACCCGTCAAAATTGTGCTCAACCACGAAGATGCCCAGCACCCGTTTCGTGCCGGCATGAGCGTGAATGCGATTGTGACGGTCAAGTAAAAGAAGTCATAGAGCTACCGGGCCGTTATGCTGGGCTTGCCGAAGCATGACGGCCCGGTGGCTCACAATTTATTTCGACAATGGAAACCGGATTTACCAAATGGATTATCGTCGTCACGGTGGTCCTTTGCGTGTTGCTGGAGCTGATTGACACCAGCATCGTGAACGTGGCCCTGACCCAGATGATGGGCAACCTTTCGGCCACGCAGCAGGAAGTGAGCTGGGTGGTGGCCGCCTACGGCATCGCCAACGTGATTGTGATTCCGATGACCGGCTTCCTGGCCGAGCAGTTTGGGCGCCGCAACTACTTCTTCGCGTCGGTGGTCATCTTTACGCTCGCTTCCATCGCCTGCGGCCAAAGCACTAACCTGTGGGAGTTGGTGGCGTTCCGCTTCGTGCAGGGCATTGGGGGCGGCGCGCTCATGGCCACGTCGCAGGCTATTCTCATTGATACTTTTCCGCCCAAGCAGCTGCCGCTGGGACAGGCGCTGTTTGGCATGGGCGTGATTATCGGTCCCACCATCGGGCCCACGCTGGGTGGCTACATTGTGGACAACTACGACTGGCCCTGGATTTTTTACGTGAACGTGCCCGTGGGCATCCTGGCCGCCATCTTCACGCTCGCCTTCATCCGCGACCCGGAGCGCATCAAAAACGCCATTCCGCGGCC
>JANPOR010000446.1:0-2265 GCA_031428075.1 Hymenobacter sp.
GAAGCGGTGCTGCTGGCTGAAGGAAATTGTGCATAGTAAAAGGGGCAGAGCTACTCTACCCTATGATTTTCACAAGGCATTGCTTCACAGATAATTAAGCAGGGGAGAGCTGCTGGCCCAGGTTACCGGGCATAAAAACGGGGTGGGCCGACCTTTGCAGTTCCAACACCTCAAAGCTCTTCCCACCCCGTGAAGCAACGCCTCATCGCCAAAATTACGACCGTTTTACAGCACGGCCTTCTTATAGCAGCAAGGGGATAAAATTACTGTAAGCTGTTTCGAGTCAAGCTCACAAAGTCGTAACTTATTGTCCTTGCAGGAGTTGCAGCCATATTGGCTAATTATCTCGACAAATAAGGTTCAGAAAGGCAGTCCAAAAAGAAACAGCCAGTTGGGTTATTGAACCTAACTTTTTGAACTGAGAAAAAATGGTAATTTGCTCAAAGTGAACAACATGAAATATAGCCTTTAGCCTTAGAGTAAGTTTATCCCCCAGCCACATTAAGAAGGCCGGGCTGCGGAATGATGAGGCTGGTGGTGGGGCGGGGCATGGGCATGGGAAAGCAGGCGGAACATCAGCACTGATGCCCGACGGCTTTGGTTTGCACACGCCGGTGCTCAATAATTTTTCGTTTCCACCCGCTGCAGCTCCTGCCAGTTCACCTGGCCGGCATCGAGCGGCACGTTGGTGCTGAGAGTGGTGCCCTGGCGGTCGGAGTACACGTGGCTGTAGCCGTCGGCCACTTTCACGCGCTGGCCGGTGGCGGCATCCTCGTACTTGGCCTCGCCCCGGATGTAGTCGCCGAAGGCCTCGCTCTGGCGGTCCTGGGAAGCGCTGCGGTTGGCGGCAATTTCGCTGTACGTCTTGTGCTGGTAGTCCTGCAGGTCTTTCTGAATGGCGTAGCGCTTCTGGGCCTCGGCGTTGTTCGACTGCACGCCGTTGTTGGTCAGCTGCTGAATCTGCTGCTGCCAGTCTGGGTTCAGCACCACCGATTTTTGGGCAGCCAGGTTGTAGGCGTAGGTGGCGGCCAGATCGGTATCGCTCTGCGTGACGCTGGTGGTGGCCGTCCAGCTGCAATATACTTCGCCGTTCAGGTTATTGGTGAGCGAAGTGAGCATGGCGTCCAGGCGCACCGGCCGGCCCGAGGGCAGCACGCCGTCGACGTAGCCGGTGGCCCGCTGCCGGCCCTGGCCCAGGTTCTCGATTGGGCCGGCGTGCTCGCCCGTGAGGCGGATGTGCCCCCCCGCCGTGCGAGCCAGCTGGGGCAGCAGCATGGCCTTGAGGTAGGCCACCGGCGGCATGGGGGCCAGGCGGCTGGGGTCGCGCACGCCGCCGTACTGGGCGGCCATCTGGTTCATGCTGCGGGTTTGGGGGCCGTCCACGTAATGATAGCCGGCCTCGGGCAGGTACTCGATGGAGCTGTGCTTGTCGGGCGAGCGCAGGCTGATGTAGATGACGTTGCTGGGCACCGCACCGCTCCAGGCCCGCGTGAAGGACTGGTGCAGCTGCCAGCCGCGCGGAATCTTGAAAGCAAACGCCACCATGTTGTTGATGCCGGGGTCGAGGAGGCCGCGCACCTCGTAGCGCGAGGTAGCCGGGGCCGGGGCTTTGGCCGGGCTGGCGGGCCGGGCCATTTTGGGAGGCGTAGCGGAGGAGGTCTGACCATCGCAGGCCGTGACGCAGGTCGCGACCAGCAAGATGAGCATGATGGATAGTTTCATCGGGAAAAATCAGCTGGTGGAGGGGAATAACAACAGCAGCGGCGCTGCCAGAACCTTATATAGTCAAATTTATACGTTTTTAGCAGATTCTTATTCCTTCCCGGAATTTTAATTTTTTTCAGCGTACATTAAAACCTGATGTTACGCACCGACGTGCTGGCGCCTGGTTTCGAGCCTGCGGCTCGGGTAAGGGGCCGTTGGCGAGCCCTGCCGCCAGTCTTTCGCCCCTGAGCCAGAGGCTCGAAGCCAGTGGGCAGCGCGTCGCAGACGCGCGCCAGCAACACACTGCGTAACATCAGTTAAAACGTTGTTACTTTAATTAGGGGTCGCACTATAGGGTGTTGTTAAACAAGGGGCTTAGGAAGCAAAAGTCAGAAAATGGGGCATAACTTCCTGTTATGAAATCAGCTAACCGCTATTATAAGTGCAGCAAAATTTCGGAGGTCAACTTTCGCTACTTGTTACGCCTGTTTGCCCTGGATTTGACGGCCTCGGATACGGCTCGACTCACGGGCTTGAGCGTGCGGGCCGTTAATGACATCT
>JANPOR010000447.1:0-2203 GCA_031428075.1 Hymenobacter sp.
GTCGTGCACGGACACGGAATTTGTCGACTGGTCGGCCATATATACCCGGTCGGCGGCGCTGGCCGCGACGGGGCCGGGGTCGGGCGGCACGACCATGTCGGGCTCAGTTTCTTCGTTCTTTTTCGAGCAAGCCTCCAGCAACAGGGTGGCGGCTAGGGCCCATAAGTTGCTAATGCGCGTGGAAGGATTAATTGGCGTGGGAGGAAGGATAAAAAGCGAAGGCTGGCCCGTAGTGAAACGGGCCAGCCTTCGGGCCGTTGCGGCGCTACCGCGTAAGATTCGGGACTTTAGCGTGGGGCGGGGGTCAGCAACTGGCCGTTTTCGACGGGGCTAATTTGCACCACCTGTGTGGCGCTGCCCGTTTTGCCAGCCGCGTCGGTCACGGCGGCTTTGATGGTCACGCTGGTTTTGCCGCCGAGCTGTAGGGTGCCGCCCACCGTCCAGCCGAAGGTGGTGCGCACGAAGCCGCTGGGGTCGATTTCACTGCCGGCCGTGTTGAACACCGGCGAGAGGTTGCCGCCGGCCGGAATCACGTTGCCGTTGGGCTGGAGCAGGGGCACGTCGAAGGTCACATTCAGGCCCGGTACGTAGCGGTTCACGCCGGCCCGCGACCGCGTTTTGTCCTCAATCGTACCCCGCTCGGCGTCAATCTTGCCAAAGGTGCCCGCGCCGTTTTCGGCTACGTTGATGCCATTGCGCGACTTGTCAAGTGCCGAAACCTGAATGAAGAACAGCGCGCCGCTGGTGGGCGGGGCCGGCAGCACGCCCGTCGCCTGAATACCGGGGCTGATGCTGGTGGGCGTGCGCGGGGCAATCATGGTCACGGTGGGTCCGTCGGGGGTATCGGCGCCGCCCAGGGTGATGGACTTGGGGGCGGGCGTTAGGGCCTCGCCGCTGAGAGCACCGTTGGGACCAGCCGCCACCTTCAGCATGCGCGTGGCCGTGGCCACGCGGCCGGCGCGGTCCTTCACCGAGGTAGTCAGCGTCATGCTGCTGGTGCCGGCTGCCACCGACTCCAGCACGTGCCAGCTCACCCAGGTGGTCACGCCGGGGCCGGGGGTGTCGTCGGTGCCAGCGATGTTGAAGAGCGAGGCCAAGTTGGTGCCCTTCGGAATGGTGCCGCCGTCGGGCTTAATCAGGTCCACGTCGAGGCTGGCGGAAAAGCCGGGTAGGTTCACATTAGGCTGGCCTAATGCGGCGGTATTGCGGATGTTGAGGCTCTCCTTGGTCGGGATGGCCACCGTGTCCTTGGTCACGATTTCCAGGTTGATGGCGAAGCCCGTGCCGTTGAAGTCGAGCGCCGTGGGCGTACCCAGCCGCCCGCCGGGCATGATGGTCGCGCCTTCCACTGGCGACACGATGTGGAGCACCGGCGGCGCACTTGTGTCGGTGATGGCCTCGTTGTCCTTCTTGCAGCCACCAAGCAGCAGCGAAAACGCCGCCACCGGCAGCAGAAAACGCTTGAGCGACTGCGTCCGGAAGTTAACGCCAGTGAATTGATTGAAAATAGGTTGCATGATAAAAAGTTGAGGTTACAATTGAATTTGATGGTTTGTTGCCAACTCGGTATTGTGGGGACCAGGGTTGCCCTCTGTCTACCAGGCGCGGCGGATTATTAATTTAAGCCGGGCTATTCGGCCACCAAGGCGGGCTCACCGTCAGTGGCTTTGGGGACTACGATTACCCGCGAATACTTTTTGCCGGACGTGTTCAACTCGCCGCCCGCGATGCGCTGCACCGGCCCCAGGGCCTGGCCCATGACCCCGCCTTTGGCGTCGGTACGCACGGCGGTCAGGGCGTAGTCGCGGGGGTAAGGGGCTTTAGTGCCGCTGGTCAGGAAGATATCGTAGTCGGTATTGGGCAGCAGGCCGCGCAGGGCGAAGGTGGCCAAATCCACCAGCCCTTCCGAGCGGAGCGTCATGGTGCCGGTGGCGGGGCCGGCGGTGGGCGGCTTGAGGGTGCGCACCACGGCGGGCTGGTCCACCAGCTGCCGGCCCAGGCCGGTGGTGGCGGCCGCGCCGGCCGGCAAGGCGTTGGGCACGTACATGAGTGCCATCGGGGCCTGGCCGACCTTGATTTTGGTCAGCACCCGGTTGCTGGTCGTGCTGATGGCGACGGCCGAGTCGCCGTTTTCCAGGCCCACATACATCCGGCTGCCGTCGCCCGAGGGCCAGATGCCGTGCGGGTTGGCCCCCACCGGAAT
>JANPOR010000448.1:0-4319 GCA_031428075.1 Hymenobacter sp.
GAGGGCAGGAAGTATCTGCAAGGCTTCCAGGTGGCCGTTCGGATCGCTGGTCGCGAGCACAATGGCACGTATGCCGTCTCGGTTCGAACATTGTTTATTGAGTTGCTAACGGGAGAAGGAGACGACCTCAACCAAAATCTGAAGGGTCTCTGGCTTTTAGGTTCAGAACCATCCTTACAAAACCCAAGGCGCTGACTAACCGCGTAGTGGTGGAATGTTGATAGAAAAATAGCACCAAGCGCCCGAACCGCGTAGTGGTGGCACGGCCGTTCGGGGTGCGGTGCCGCCGCGCGGCGGCTAATCCGCAACTTGAATTGCAAAGTCCGCACTACTACTAAACTGCCCTAAGGCTTTAGCTCGCTCCGGTATACTTTGCCTTCTTTCATCACGAACTGCACCTTCTCTAGGGCCGTCACATCGTCGAGCGGGTTGCCGGGCACGGCCACGATGTCGGCCAGCTTGCCGGCTGTGAGCGAACCGGTGCGGTCCTGCCACTGCAACAGTTCGGCGGCCCGGATGGTAGCCGACTGAATGGCTTGCAAGGGCGTGAGGCCGAACTTCACCATGTAAAAAAACTGCTTGGCGTTGCCGCCGTGCGGGTATACGGCAGCGTCGGTGCCGTAGGCGATTTTCACGCCGGCCCGCGCGGCTTTCTGGAAGTTTTCGCGTTGCAAGCGGCCGACGCTGCGCTCTTTTTCAATGATTTTTTCGGGGAAGCCTTTCTTGGCGTATTCGGCCAGGATGTAGTCGTCGTCGTAAAGGTCCGCCACCAGCCAGGTGCCATTTTTCTTCATGAGGGCAATGCCTTCGTCGTCGAGCAGCGAGCCGTGCTCGATGCTGGTCACGCCGGCTCGCACGGCCAGCTTGATGCCCTCGGCCCCGTGGGCGTGGGCGGCTACTTGCTTGCCCCAGCGGTGAGCCTCGTCCACGACTGCTTTCAGCTCTTCGAACGAATAGAGCGCCGCGCCCGCGCTGCCTTCTTCCGACAGCACCCCAGCCGTGGCCAGCACCTTGATCCAGTCGGCCCCGAACTTCACGTTGTTGCGCACCCGCTTGCGGATTTCCTCCGGCCCGTCGGCAATGCCCGTAAAATCGGGATTTTCCCTGAAGGTTAGGCCGGGCGCAAAGCCGGTGGTCTCGTCGCCGTGCCCGCCGGTGGCGCTAAGGGGGAAGGTGGATACCAGCATCCGGGGCCCCGGGATGGTGCCAGCGTTGATGGCGTTGCGCAGGCTTACATCGATGAGGCTGCTGCCGCCCATGTCGCGCACCATCGTGAAACCCGCTTGCAGCGTGCGCGCCGCGTACACGTGCGCCACCACCGCCCGGTCAATCGGCGACTTACGAAACATGTCTTCGTAGTAGTTGTCGCCCGGCTCGCTGCTGAGATGGGTGTGGCAGTCCATTAGGCCCGGCAGCACGGTGGAGCTGCTTAAATCGATGACGCGGGCCCCGGCCGGAATGGTTAGGTTGGGCCCCACGGCCGTGATTTTGTCGCCGCTGATGAGGATAATCTGGTTGGTGAGCAGCTTCCCGCCCACCACGTCCATCAGCCGCCCGGCCCGGATGGCTGTAACAGCCGGCGGGGCGGCAGGGGCTGAAGCCGAGGTTTGGGCCTTGGCACCGAGAGCCAGGGCGAGGCCCAGCGCGAGGAAAAGTTTTTTCATGGGGTGGGGTTCGGCGCGGAATTACTGGTTTGAGTTGATAAATTTTGCAGGGCCCCGAGGGCCCGCTCGGCGTCGGCGTGGGCAACAAATAGGTGGTCGTGGTAGTAGCCCGCCACCACGTTGCAGCTGATACTTTCCTTGGTTAAAGCAGCGGCCACCGCTGCCGTCAGTCCCACGGCTTCCATCGATGAATGCACGGTCAGGGTCAGCCAAGCGGCCACAAAGCTGTAGGGCAGCCCGTGCGCATCGGCGGCGGCGCGGGGCAGAATGAAAGTGCAGCCCTCCGGCTCCCGAAACCAGCCCAGCGTCTCCCTCGGCACGGGCATGGCGGGGCTGGCCGTACAAAACACGTACTCGCCCGGGTGCCGCACGGGCTGCATGGTGGCCAGCAGGTGTGCCAGGTTGGTTCCTCCAGTTGCTGTCGGCATCAGTTTTCCTCGCGGTTGACGGTGGCGGGGCTGAACGCCGGCACGCACACCGACCAGTATTCGCACTCCTCGTCGAAAGGATTGGCGTAGCGCACCCGGGCCCCGCCCTTGATAAGCAGGGCCTGCCCGGCTTGCAATTCCACCGTATCGCCGTCGATTTCAAACCGCTTGCGGCCGCGTACTACAATCGTTATTTCGTCGAACGTGGGCGTCTGGTGGGGTTCGCTCCAGTGGGGCGGCGCCACCATGTGGGCCAGGCTGTAGGCGGCCGTGCCGGTGCTGGCGTGGCCCACGTGCTCTTCGATGAGCTTGCCGTCGGCGGTGGGAACCACGAACGGCGCGGGGTTGAGGACGTAGCGTTTTTCAGCCATTTTCTATTCAGATGTATAAGATGTGGGAACGTGAAGATGTGGAAATATGCCGGCTGGTGCAATTAATGGCACGCGTCACTCCAGCACACTTTGGCATTTGAAAATTACCGTTTGAGCCGGTCCAGCCACTCGAACAGGCGCGACTGGTACCGCCAAACAAAAAAATACGGCGTTTGTACGGCTCCGAAGCGCCGCCGCATTCGCTCGACGCCCGGCAACATGCTGCCCTCAAAGTCGAAACAGTCCAAGCCCAATACCTCGCTGGCGTAACGGACAGCCTCCCAGACCAGCAATACGCCCGCACCGCTGGCCCGTAACGCTGGGTCGTCGCCCGCTAGGTGGTAGTAGGCCGTAGTGGTATCCCAAATCAAATAAGCCACCGAATGCACCCGCTCCTGGTCATCGATGGCAAAAAACAGCTGCCGGGCCCCTTGCGCCGTCAAGGCCGCGTCGAGGCAACGAAACTGCGCTTCTGAGTAAGGTACCTTCACGCCTTGGCGCTCGAAACTCAGCTGGTTCACGACCCAGAATGTGGCCAGGGGTAAATCGTGCACCACGCGTACCCGCTGCCGGGCCAGTCGAATATCACGCCGAATGCCGCGGCTTAGCCCGGTTTCTACCCGCGCCAAATCGTGCAGCTGGTGCAGGCGGTAGGTGTAGTAAGTGGTTTGCCGGAAGCCCTGCCAATAAAACGGCAGCCAGTTGGTGAGCGTGGGGTAGCAATTCTGCTTGAAAGCGGCCAGCGGCGGTAGTTGGGCCAGCAGCGCCGCCAGCGCCGCTGGCTCACGCCGCGGGTCGTTGCGTAGCTCGGGTAGCAGGTAGGGCCCCAGCCACTTCACAAAAGGCGGCATGGTGGCGTAGTGAAACGGGCCCTTCTGTTTGTGGAAATAGGGCAGAGCCCCCACCACGCGGCCTTTTTCGCGGGTCAGCACCGCATCCCATCCACCGCCCCCAGCGCAAGCATCGAGGTACCAGGCCTGGGCAAACACGGGCAGATCGGGGGCGGCGTGGCAAAAGGCGCGATAGTCGGCGTGGGCGGGCATGGGGCGGGGGAAGGGGCGAAAATACGCGTCGTCGGGGCCCGGACCGTAAAACTTGCCTTCTATCTCAACCCTCGCCGCGCCGCATCGTATTAAGGCGCATGATCCCCGCTGCGGCTGACGGCCCGCAGCACTCCCGACTCTTTCACTTTTTTACCCCTTTCCCATGTCGTACAAAGAAGAAGACAACAACGCTGGCAAAATCCTCCTCGCCGCCCTCGCCGGTGCTGGTGCCGGCATCATCGCCGGGATGCTTTTGGCCCCGGACAAAGGCTCGGCTACCCTCGAAAGCTGGAAAGGCATTGCCGGCAAGTACAGCGGCCAGTTGGGCGAGCAAGCCACCAAGCTGGGCTCCGACCTCGAAACCAAGTTCAAAGAATATTCCGATAAGCTCGAAGACCTCGGAATCACCAGCGCCGGTGTCAGCCTCAAGATAAAAGGCAACTGGGACGATGTGAAGGGCAAACTCAAGCAGCAATACGCCCAGCTCACCGACGACGACTTGACCTACGCTGAAGGCAAAGGCGACGAGCTAGTAGGCCGTCTGCAAGACAAGCTCGGCAAAGGCAAAGCAGAAATTACTAAAATGCTGAACGATTTGTAGGTCGGTTCAAGCCGCTTAAAACCAAGTCCCGCGCCGCAAGGTGCGGGATTTTTTCGTCATATAGTTTACTGATGCATCGGCGTCTTGCTGATTATTCCGGCCTTGCCGGGCGAACCTTGCTGCTGGGTGTATCTTTCGTTATAAAATTAATTGTTGAATCGCTGATTTTTCTGTAAGCCATGAAGGACGACAAAGGCAAAGTCATTTTTTCG
>JANPOR010000449.1:0-2604 GCA_031428075.1 Hymenobacter sp.
GTGTCGTCCTCGAACTGCAATTGCCGCAGCATGCTGGCTTCCACGCTCACCGAGATTATTGCCTCGTGGAACGGCCACGGGCTGACGACCAGCGGGCCGCCGGGCGCGGGCTGGGCCAAGGTGTGCACGGGGCCGTCGGGGCCCCAATAAATCTCCAGGGCCCGGCCCATTTCCGGTATTTCCTGCCGGCACAAAATCAGCGAAAGCCGGTCGCACCAATGCAGCAGGTCGTAGGCCTGCTGGGCTCCCCTTTTAGTGATCTTAAGGCCCTTGCGCCAAGCTTCCTGGCCGGCGCGCAACTCGTCCAGAAAGGCATCGATCTCTTTTTTATGGCCCCGCAATCCTTCATAAAGCACGCTCAGGTGCATGCTCGTGAGCAGGCTGCGCCAGCGGCCCTGGAAACGGGCCGCGTGCAGCACGCCCTGCGCCTGGTCAAAGGAAAACTCCTGCTGGATAAAGTTGGCCGGGGCCCCGGCGGGCGTCAGGCCGTAGTGGCCGCCTCGGCCGTGCCAGACGTCCTGCTCGTCGTCGTGTTGGGCCACGGCTGCCAGCAGGCCCACCCAGCGGTCGGGGGGGCCCAGCGGCGGCCAGTGCCAAGCCAGTTGCGCGGCTAGCAAGGCGTGCGCCTGCTGGTAGATAACTTGCCAGCCTTCGGGCGCAGGGTTTACAATCACAGGGCGTGAAACGGGGAGATTTATCCTACCGCTCTTACCGCAAAGCGCTGCCCGGGGTTGCGCCCGTTTGCGTCCGTGCCGCCAACGGTGGCGGCAGCTTCGATCTTCCTCCGTCGCTTTTAAAGCAATTTTCGGAGTCAGTGAACCGCCGGGGCGGCGGGCTCAGGGCCGGGCCGCTGGGTGCGGCTGGGCGCCGTTTGGGCTGTGGCCCAGGCGGTAGCCCAGGCCGAGCCGCAGGGCCACGTCGCTACCGAAAAAGTGGTTGAGAAAGTACGAGTCAGCGCTGTGTGGGCTGGCATACATCTGCCCATCAAGGCCCAGCGTGAAACGCTCGTGCCGCCAGCCCAGGCCCAGGTTGGGCAGCAGGGTAGTCGAGGCATAGGCGTCGCCCGCGTCGAAGGGCGTCGTGACGCCGCCCGCCTGGTCAAGCGTCAGGCCCAGCGCCCGGTTGTACTCAAAACCAAAGCCGAACATCAGCTGCTGGTCATGGGGCAGCGGGTAAAAGTAGCGTATGCCGATGCGGGCCGTAGCCAGCAGCGCCCGGTAGCCGAAGACAGTGTAATTGTCCTGCCCAGTGGTGGTATTATAGCCCGAAACCTGCACGCCCTGGCCACGAAAAGTACTCAGGCTCAACTCGCCGTAGATGGATGTTACGCGGCTGGGCTGGAGCAGCTCGGCATACAGCCCGCCAAATGCATGCACCCCGCAATCCACGCACGCGCCGCTGAGCTGGTAAGCAGGGCTTTCGATGCGGTTGTAGCGCGCCCCGGCCAGCAAGCCGGCCTGAAAAGTGCTTCGGGGCCGGTCTGGGGTCACCCAATCGCGGACCGGCGGCCGGCCGGGGGCGCACGCTGCGTAGTAGGCCCGCACCACGGCCGCCAGCCCGGCCCCCGTGAAGGGCACGGACCGGGCCGCCGCCTGGGCCGCAGGGCAGTCGCCGAAATAAAGGCTCACCTGGTTGAGGTAATTGTTGCCCTCGGTCGCCAGCCAGTCTCCGCTGGGGCCCTCGCGCAGGTAGCGCCGCTCGGATAAGTCGAGCACGGGCTGGTCGGGGCGGCGCAGCAAGTAATGCACGGCTCCGGGGCGGGCCACCCGCCACAGCATCGTGGGGCCCTCAACCAGCACTTCGGCCAGCAGCGAATCGGTATGGATGGCGGAAGGATTGCCCCGCGGCAGGTCGTTGAGGCGGGATTCGGCCGCGTGGTCGATGGGCAGCACCTCGTAGCGAAAATACCGGCCACCGGTGAAGCTGACAACCCGCAGCTGGCGTGGCTTAAATAGCGTGCTGGATTCCGCGGGCGTGCGGCGGTACCGAACGAAAGCGGGCGGCTCGTTCCAGAAGCCGTTTTCCAGCTCGCCCCGCAGGGTGTCGCCGTTGCTGCACACCAGCAGGCCGGGCTCGTAGACCTGGGCCAGGGCACAACGGGCGCAAAACAGAAACAGAAAAGCAGTGAGGAGGCGAAGTACGCGTGCTTTCACGAAGGAGGGGATAAGCTGAGCAGTGAAGATACAGTTCCTTGCCCTGCCCGCAGCGCCGCCCCAAGTGCTGGGGCCCTGCACGTCGCGCGTCGTCCGGCCCAAAGCAAACACCGGCCGCTTTCAGGGTGGCGTTGAGATCTTTGTTCTTGGCCCGCAAGCCTTGGTAGGCCAAGCGCATGTATTCCTCGCAAAGGGCGTTCAGGTCGGTGGGTTGGCGCTCGCCAGTGCTGGCACGGCTGTGTTCCAGCATGCCGCGCACGATGCTGGCCGCCCGCTCGCCGTGCTGAGCAATGCGTTGGATGTTTTGGCACAAATCGCGCAGCACCGCGGCATCGAGGCGGGCGGCGCGGGCGGCGCGGCGGCGTTCTTCCTCCAATTCGGCTACTAGGTCGGCGCTCAGGTCGGCGCTCAGGTCAGCGAGATTGTTGACGGAGTTGAGCGGGTTCTAAAT
>JANPOR010000450.1:0-15252 GCA_031428075.1 Hymenobacter sp.
GTGGCAAAGTGGTCGAGCAGCTCCTCGGCGCTCACGCTCGGGTACACGCCGAATTCCTGGGGCAGGTAGCCCAGCACCCGGCGCACGGCCTCCTTGTCACGCAGCACGTCGATGTCGTCGAGCATAATACTACCGGTGTCAGCGTCCTGCAGCGTAGCAATGGTGCGCATCAGGCTGGACTTGCCCGCGCCGTTGGGCCAGAGCAGGCCGAACATGCCGGTAGGAATCTCCAGGCTTACATTTTTCAGCGCCTGTGTGCGGTTAGGGTAGGTCTTCGATAGGTTAGTAATCGTGAGGGCCATAGCGAAACAGAGAAAAAAGGTGAGTGAAATCGAAAGGTTAAATCGTCTGGCGGCGGTGCCTATTACAGTTGCCGGCCGGGCCGATGATGCAGAAAGTAAGGCAGCGGTTGCCAAACCCAAGCACCAAGCGCTGGCCAAAGAGGAAAGGATGCGATGATTTACCGACGCAAATGTCTGGTGAAGGCTCGCACAGTGCACTTTTTAATGACCATTCGGACCGGGTTGGTGACGAAAACACGTGCGGCGCGGACGAACTGCGTTCGTCACAATTAGTTGAGCCCAAGCCGTTGCCGCCAGTAGTTTTGCCCCATGGCTTTTTCCCGTTTTTTCCAATACCGCGCCGCCCGCCACCTGCTTGGGTGGGGGCTGGTATGCGCTTTGATTGGATTTCTGGCTTGGCAGGACCCGGCCCATGCCCGCGCGGGCCTGTTGCGTTCGGCCCTGCTACTGGCCGTTGCTGCGGCAACCATTTACCCGCACTTTTGGCTGCTTACCCGTTTCATGGACGCGCGCCGTTACCTGGCATACGCGGCAGCAACGCTGGCCTTGTTGCTACTCGGCGGCGCGGTACTTGTCAGTGCGCTGCATCTGGCGGGCGTGGGCCCCATGAGCGCCACCGGTGCAGCGCATTCGGCGGCCTATCAGCTTGGCCACGCCATGGGCAACATTGTGCTGGCGCTGCTGCTGGCCACCGAAGCCCGCTACATGCGGCGGGGCATTACCAGCCACTTCCAGATGCAGCAACTGCGCGCCCTCCAGCTCGAAACCGAACTTAACCTGCTCAAAGCCCAGGTGAACCAGCACTTTCTGTTCAACACCCTCAACAACCTGTACGGCTTGAGCCTGGCTGCGCCCGACCAAATGCCCGAGGCCCTGTTGCAGCTAGCCGGCCTGATGCGGTACCAGCTCGACAGCTCCCGGCTAAGCACCGTGACCGTGGGCACAGAGGCCGAGTACCTGGCCAACTACATCGGGCTGGAAAAATTACGCCTGCGCGCCAATACCCAAGTTGAATTCACTGTTGACTTACTCGATCCCGACCGCCCACTGGCCCCGTTGCTGCTGCTGCCATTGGTCGAAAACTGCTTTAAGCACGCCATCGGCCCCAGCGGCGCAAACACCATCCGCATTCACCTCACCCAAACCGATACCGGCATGACGCTGCGCACCGGCAACAGCATTCCGCCGCATTTTCGGCCCACGCCCTCGGGGCTGGGGCTGCCTACCTTGCGGGCCCGGCTGGCGCAGTACTACCCCGGCACCCGGCACCGCTTGGCCGTAGAAGCCACCGACACGTTTTACGCCGCCAACCTGCAGCTGGTGCTGTAACGATTGCGAAGCGCAAGTGTGCGTTTCTGCCTCATTCTCCTCACTCATGATGACTCCGCTCCGCTGCTTGCTGGTTGATGACGAGCCCCTGGCCCACACTGTGCTGCGTGCTTACCTCGACCGCTTGCCGGACCTGGTGACGTGGGCCGGCAGTTGCTACGGTGCCGTCGAGGCCCTCACATTCCTGCGCACCCAATCCGTCGACGTCCTATTCCTGGATGTCGACATGCCGGGGCTCACTGGCCTGGAGCTCTTTCGCGCCCTGCATCAGCCGCCCGCCGTGGTACTGTGCACGGCCCACGCCGCTCACGCCGTCGATGCCTTCGACCTCGGCGTGGTAGACTACCTGCTGAAACCCGTTCGCTTCGAGCGGTTCGTGAAAGCCATCAGTCGCCTGCACGAAACCGGCAAGCCCGCGTTCGGTGGCACCGGCTCGGGCCGCCCCGCTTCGTCTCCACTTCCTGCGCCGCCCGTACAAGTTCCTGATTCCCTCTTCCTGAAAACCGATGCCGGTACCGAGCGGGTGCGTTTTGCCGACCTGCGCTACGTGGAAGGTTACGGCAACTTCGTGAAGTGCCACCTGGTTTCGGGCCGGGTGCTGCTCACGGCCGAAACCATGAAGCAGATGGAAAGCCAACTGCCGGCCGGGCAGTTTGTGCGCATCCACAAATCCTACCTCGTGAGCCTGCCCAGCGTGGAGCGCCTCAGCGGCAACGTGCTGCTGGTGGGCTCCCACCAAGTGCCCGTGGGCAGCACCTACCGGCAAGAGGTGCTTCGCCAGTTGCAATTGCGGTGAGGTGGTTTGGGCGTCTGTGCCGCAATATCCAGGCAATGGAAATGGTTGCGTCAATCTTACTTTGCTGCTGTTGGCTAAAGCAGCACCCGAAACGCACGCGGTAACTATGCAGAAAGGAAAAGGATCGAGCGGCTGCCAGCGCATCCTGATGTGAACGCTGCCTAGCCGGGAACAGAGGGCCCCGGCGCAGTTGCTGCAAGGGGCCGGGTATCTGCCGAACTGTTGCAGCAACTGCGCCCGCAGCAGCTGGCTGACTGGCACCTGATACTGCCCTGCCTCGGCAGTACCTATTAGGGCTGTTACCGCAAGGAAGAATTGCAGGCCCCTTCGCTCACTCCTCACTCACTCCTCACTCATTTCTCGGCCACGCAGCTACCACCGCTGGTCCAGGGGCATCCAACACCGCGAGGCTACCGAACATAGAAAGGCCGGCTCCCAATCAAGGAAGTCGGCCAGTTGGTAAGGTTTCAGCCGCCGCTGCTGCCCCCAAAGCAGCTACTCCTGTTGGTATACCTGTTCAGGCGCCTTTGCTTGGGCCATGCCCAATGCCGCTGGTGCAAGTGAGACAATGGGCGTCTCCGCTGCCAGTTCCCCAAACACCGGATTGGCCGGCAACTCCTGCCCGCCGTTGCCACCCGGCACTTGGTTGAAGATAACAGCTTCCTCGCCGGGTATGCTCTGCGCCAAATGTTTCACCAGCACTTCCTGCCCGCTGTTGGCGTGCAGCGCCTGCGTGAGCAGGGTGTAGGTGCTCACGTCCATGTTGTAAATCTGGTTCAGCTCCTTCATCTGCATAGTTCCGTCCTCGGCTGCGCCAATAGCATCGGCCAGCAGTTGGGTGTAGCGCCGTGCCTTTTAATCGGTATGGGCGCGGAGCCTAGTAGCGCGCTTCATGCGCCGCTTGAATTGGGTTTGATAGGCCGTTAGTGCCATAATGGAGTAGGAGAGGGCCACGGGGTCCCGTAAGTAGGGAGAGAAATACCAGCGAAACCCAAAACGGCCGGCCGGGAACGGCCGGCCACTTGCCGTATCCCGCCCCGCCGCTTAGAAGCTGTTTGAGTTAAATTTGCTTGGTGGAGCAAGCAAGTGAAAAAGCGGCTCGGAAGCGGTATGGTTCGGATTTGTCAGCGCGGGACTGGCAGCAGTTGGAACCGCTGTTGGTCGTGCGCCGGCGCGGCAAATGGCTGCTGGTGGAAGTGGTGAACGTCCTTTTGTACGTGCTCAAAAACGGAGGCGTGTGGCGGGACTTGCCGGGCGATTTACCGCCCTGGGGTACCGTGTACTGGTATTTCGGCAAGTGGGAAGCCGATGGCACGTGGCAACGGGCCAGTAGCTGCCTGAACGTGAGCGGTCGGGAACGGGCCCAAAAAAAGCCTGCCCCACGGCCGTGATTCTCGACACGCAAAGCGTGAAAAATGCGGCCACCGCCACCGGGCCCCCGGAGGGCTTCGATGCGGGCAACCTGGTCAAAGGCCGCAAGCGCCTGGTGCTGACCGATGCGCTGGGCAACATCTTGGCCAGTCGGGTGTTGCCGGCTAACGTGGCCGACGGCCCGGCCGCCATCGCCTTCTGGGACGAAGTGGCCGCGCCGCACGACTTGCTGGGTCAGGTACAGGTGGTGTTCGTCGACAGCTTGTCTCACGGCGTTTTTCGCGAGCACCTGGCCCATCGCTACGGCATCCGCGTCGAGAAACCGGCGCATGTGCTGGTGGTAAAAACCAATTTCTGCATCCATGCCTGGCGGTGGATTGTGGAACGCACCTTTACGTGGCTTAGTGCAAAGCGAAGATTGTCAAAGGAATATGACCGCAGTCTGCGGCATGCCAATGCCTGGATTACCTTGGCCAACATTCAGCGTCTGCTCAAATTCTGCTAACTCAAACAGCTTCCAAGTCCTCCGCTCGAATCATTGGCTACACCGTTAGTGTACTGCTTTGACTGCACTCTGCCGCTAACAGAAACGCCCCGGCCGTGGGGCCGGGGCGCACCCTAACACAAAATGTTCCGAATACCACTGCATCGCAGCAGCACGGCTGGTCGGAAAAAGCTAAGGCACCTGCCCAGCAAATGCCGGGGCACCGCCCAACAACTACTGACCCGGCACCATGCCTCGGTTTAAGCGCCTGGGGTCGTGGCTGGATTACGACGCGGCGGCCCCCGCTGTGGTAGCGTCGGGTACCTCAATCAGCTGACCGGACTTCACGTCGTAGATGTAGCCGTACACGGGAATGGTGCCGGGTACCAGTGGGTGCCGCCGGATGCGCTGCACGTCCTCGACCACGCTGCTGGCCAGGTTCTGGATGGTGAGGAACGAAATGTGCTTGGCCTCGGCCGAACCGGGGCCCTGCCCCACGTCGTGCCAGCCGTTAGCGTCCACGGTAGCGGTTTCAAGGCTATTGGCCAGCAGGCCGCGAATGATGTCGTCGGTGAACAGCTCCATGCCGCAGTCGGTGTGGTGAATCACGAACCACTCGCGAGTGCCCAGCAGCTTGTAGGAAATGACCAGCGAGCGGATGGCATCGTCGCTGGCTCGGCCCCCGGCGTTGCGAATGACGTGGGCGTCGCCTTCTGAAAGGCCGGCGTACTTGGCCGGGTCAAGGCGGGCGTCCATGCAGGTGAGAATGGCAAAGCGGCGGGCGGGCGGTAGCGCCAGGCTGCCTTTGTCACCGAAATCGACCTGGTACTGGGCGTTCGCGGCCAGCACTTCATCAAGAATTTGACTCATGGGTAAAAGGGGTTGGGGGTTAAAAATGAATGAAACACGGCAAATTAAGCGAAACGATTTCCGGGCGGGGTCCCCCAGCTTTATCTCATTGTTAGCGCAGCAGCAGCAGGTCGTCGAGGCCGAAGGGGCGGCGGCAGGTGAAGCCCTCGGCAAACTCCACCCCGATGCAGGAGCCTAGTTCGCGGGCGCGGGCTTCGAGGGCGAGCCAGAAGGTCGGCGTGGAAATGTAGGTGTGGGCCGGCTCGGCGTAGTCGGGGTGGTAAAACTGGCTTCTGAAGACCGCCAGGGCGGTTTGCTTTTGCGCCCAATGCGGCGTGATGTCCACCACCACGTGGGCGCACGCAGGCGTGGTGCAGGGCCTGGAGCAACAACCGGGGACGCCACGGCGCTTGGGGAGTGCTTTTCCATTCGGTTTCTACTTTGGCCAGATCAGCTAGAAAGGCCGCGTCGTGCACCAGGTCGGCGGTGCGGCCGTGGTCGGGGTGATGGTCGATGTTGGGGTTGGTGAGCACCAGTTCGGGCCGGAAGCGACGGATAACCGCCACCACGTGCCGCTGGTGGGCTTCGTCGTTCGCAAAAAAGCCGTCGCGCATGCGCAGATTTTCGCGCATCGTCAGGTCCAGCAACTGCGCAGCAGCCCGGGCTTCTTCGTCGCGCAGGTCGGCCGCGCCGCAGGTGCCCAGCTCGCCGCGGGTGAGGTCCACCACGCCCACGCGGCGGCCGGCGGCCAGCGGTACCCCAGCAACTGAGCGCAGCCCCTGCCTTACAGGCGGAACAGAATCAAAGGAAGGGGCCATGGGACACAGGAAAAAAATGAATGTAAACCGGTGGGCCCGCCGCTAATTCGCTTCTTCTTCGGCCGAAATGGCGGCGGGGCCGTCGGGCAGGTTCAGCAGCGGGCCCAGCAGCAGGGCGTTGGAGAAGAGGCGGTCGGTGCCGTGCCAGTGGTGGCGAAAGTTGGGGTCGTCAGCGAAGAGCACGACGCGGCCGGTGCCCACCTTACTCACCACAACGGCCGCCGAGCGGCTGATTTGGCGCAGGTTGGCCTTCGACACGTAGCCGCTCACTAGTGGCTGGGCCGCGTATTGCACCACCGTGGCGTAGGGGTTGCGGGCGGCCCGCAGAAACGTGGTGCCGTTGCGGAACACGTAGAGTTTACGACTAGTCAGCCCGAAGGCCAGCGGGTTGCTCAGGTCCACGTCGGCCAGGTAAATGGAACCAGCAATGGCGCGGGTGCCCTCCTGCTCTTGGGCCACGAAGTCGAGGCGTTGGGCGGGGGCTGCCGCGGGCCGGACCGGCTGCGGGCGCGAGGCGGTTCCGGGCAAACCGGACGCGGCGGGCACCGGAGGGCCATCGAGCCGGGCTACGGCGGTCGTGTCAGCCCAGCCGTTGCTGGCCGCAACGACCAGCTTCTCGCGCACGATGCCCTGCTTGACGGCCCACTCCGAGGCGTTTTTCAAGGTGATGAGGGTGCCGCCTTCCTGCACCCAGCGGCGCAGGCGGTCCACGGCGGCGTGGTCGAGGGCGGTGTAGCTGCCGCCCACCAGCACCAGGGCCGAGTAGCGCCCCAGTGGGGCCCGACTAAAGTTGCTCACTTCCAGCTTGGTCAGGGGTAGGCCCAGCTGCTGGCTGGCCAGAAACCAGGCCTCGCCCACTTCCGATGAGTTGGTGCCGGTGCCCACCAGTAGCGCGGCTTTGGCCTCGGGTACCGTGCGCACGTTGTTCGAGCCCAAATCGATGCCGCCCAGGCTGAAGCCCGTGCCCACGCTCGTGAACGTGACTTGCGCCCGTCGGCTCACCCGGCTCACGATGCCGAACACCGAGTCGGCGGGCACTTTCTGGGCGGCCACGGGCACTACCAGGGTGCCGTAGCCGTAGTCGGTAGCCTGCGCCGCGCTGGCCCCGGCGCGGAAGGGTTTGAAGGCGGTTTTCACCGTCAGGCCGGCTTGCTGCAAGGCCACCAGCGCTTTCGGGGCGTTATAGTCAGTGTAGGGTAGCAGGTAGGCGTAGCTACTTTGGCCGCCCTGCACGCTGCCAGTCAAGATTTTGGGGGCGGTTACGGCCGCGCCCTGCACCAGGGCGGAGGTTTTCTGCTTGCGCACGGGCAGACCGTAGGCATGGGCCTGGCTCCAGCCGGTTACGTCGTAAAACACGCTGTCGTGGAAGGTCGTCAACTCTTCAAACAGAGAATTGACCATGCGGTACTGGGGCTGGGCCGTGGGCACCACGTAGGCCTTGCCCTGCTCAAAGGTTTGCTTGTCGAGCGTTACCGTGCGGTCCAGCTCGTGCACCCGTACGTGGTGCTGGAGCAGCAAGGCCAAGAAGCGGTTGGTAAGCGTGGCGTCCTGGGCGCTGCCGAAGACGTAGGCCTGGGTCGGAAACTTGCGCCCTTCACTCACGGCCGAGGTGAAAAAGTCGCGCTGGGCCCTCAGGTACAAGGTTTTCTCCTCCACCGCGCCGCGTACGGTGGCCAGGCCAGTGGCCACGTGGTTGCGGATGGTGAACGGGAACGTGACCACGCCGTTGCTGCCTTCCTGGGCAAGCCCGCGCGAGCTGCCCACCTCGAAGGTAATGCCCACGCCGCCCTGAAAGTCGGGGTAGGTCGAGCCGTAGATGGGCGAGAGATTGTCGAACTGCTCCTTGGTCCAGTACAGCGAGCCGAGGTTATCGAGGGCTTTGGCGAAGTACTTGGCCAGGTGCACGTTCAGTACTTCGTAAGTCGAGCGGGGCACCAAGTCGTTTTCGGTGCTGTGGGGCTTGGAGGGCTCGAAGTAGTAGGTGCCGTTGGTGCCCATCTCGTGGAAATCTATCATCACGTTGGGGTACCACTCGTGGAAGAACGCCATCCGGGCGCGGCTCTCGGGCTGGGTCAAGGACAGCCAGTCGCGGTTGAGGTCGGTGTAGAAGTGGTTGGTGCGTCCGCCGGGCCAGGCCTCGGTATGCTCGCGGTCGAGCGGGTCGGTCACGGGCGGCCACGACTTGTTTTGGTCAAACCAGTGCGAAGCCCGGTCGCGGCCGTCGGG
This sequence comes from Hymenobacter sp., assembly GCA_031428075.1. Classification (GTDB taxonomy): domain Bacteria; phylum Bacteroidota; class Bacteroidia; order Cytophagales; family Hymenobacteraceae; genus Hymenobacter. The sequence continues at coordinate 8,176 of JANPOR010000450.1, forward strand.
GTTTTCCAGCGGGTCGATGGTGATTACGGCCTCGCGCAGCCACTGCTGGGTTTCGGGGCTGGTGGAGGCCGTGAGGTAGTAGGCCAGCAGCAGGGCGGCTTCGCTGCTGCTGCTCTCGTTGCCGTGCACCCCGAAGTTGAGGCTCACCACCACGGGCAGCCTGGCGTAGTCGGGCGCGGGTAGGGTAGGGTCGGTCAGCCCGCGCCGCTGCTCGTGAATTTGGGGCAGGCGTGCCTGGTTTTCGGCTGCCGTAATAGTAGCCACCAACTGCGGGCGCTCCTCAAACGTGGTACCCAGCACGCGGGTGCTCACCTTGTCCGACACCCGGTCCAGCTCGCGCAGGTAGGCCACAATCTGGTCGGAACGGGTGTAGTGCGAGCCAATAGGGTAGCCCAAAAACTGCTCGGGCGTCGGGATGGCGGGGTCGAACTGAGCTGCCGGAATGCCCGGAAAATAGTAGCTCGTCGGCGCGGTTTGGGCCGCGGCGGGCGGGCCGGCGGCCAGGCCCAGGGCCAGCAGGCCGGCGGCGAAGTAGTGCTTAAGCATGAAATGAAAGGATCAAAGATGTACTTCTGATTTTTCTATCTGGGGTGTGTGGACAGTAGACTTGTTCCCGAATTAAAAAAATTGGTAAAATCTGGCGGTCATGCTCATTTGGCGTCCGCGTGTGGGAGCAACTCTCCCGCGTCGGTACAACGGGGTTGATTACTTGCGCCGGAGAGATGCTTCGACAAGCGGACGCCAGATAAGCATGACGACCTAGGAAATGGTTGACTAAATAGCTCGCTAGTACCCCGGATTCTGTTCCAAATCCGGATCGGCCACGAGGTCGTTGAACGGAATCGGGAACAGCCACTTGTTGGGGTCGCTCACGCCGAGCACGGCGGCGGCCCGGCCGGTGCGCACCAAGTCAAACCAGCGGTCGGCTTCGAAGGCAAACTCCACGCGGCGCTCGTTTTCGATGACCAGGCGCAGGTCGGCCTCGGTGGCGGCGGTGGCGGCGGGCACTCCGGCGCGGGCGCGCACGGCGTTGAGGTCGTCCAGGGCCCCGGCAAGCTTGCCCTGGCGGGCGCGGGCCTCGGCCCGAATCAGGTACAGCTCGGCCACGCGCAGCACGTAGCTGGGGTCGTCGCGCTGGGCCGCGCGGCTGTAGAGGTTGCCGTACACGGCCGGCGTGCCGTTGATGGTGGTGCTGGCCAGCAGCGCCGACCGGCTACCGCCCACGGCCGGGTTCTGGAGCAGGGCAATGGCCGGGGCCACGGGCTGGAAGTTGTACTGCCCGCCCAGTGCGCTCGGAAACCAGTTGTTCCACATGGTGTTGGGGTCGGCATTGCTGTAGCTGATTTCCAGCACCGATTCCGAGGTCAGGAACGGGGCCGTGGCGAAGGCCCGGTAGGGCGTCACCAGGGCGTAGGCGCTGTTGGCGAGCACCTGCGTGGCGTAATTTTCGGCGTCGGGCCACTGCTGGCGGTAGAGGTGCAGGCGGGCGCGCAAGGCGTGGGCGGTGGCTTTGCCGGCACGGTTGCGAGTGGTGGCGTCGGGCAGCAGGGTTTCGGCTTGGGTGAGGTCGGCCAATACTTGGTCGTAGGTGGCGGCCAGGGTGGCGCGGCGGGTGCCCTGGCCGTTTTCCTTGGTGCGGGTGGGCGTGAGCACCAGCGGCACCCCGCCCCAGCCCCGCGCCAGGTCGAAGTACGACAAGGCGCGCAGGAAGTAGGCTTCGCCCAGCAACTGGTTTCTTTCGGCCGTGGCCAGCAGCGGGTCGCTCACGACGGGCAGGCCGGCAATAAGGTTGTTGGCCGCGTTTACCGCTTGGTAGATGAAGGTCCAGGTTTCGGTAATCACCACGTTATCGGCACTGAGCTGGTTCTGGTCGATTTGCAGGTACTGATTCAGCGTGCCGTTGAAGCGCACGTTGTCGGCGGGCAAAAAGCCCAGCGTGGGCCAGTCGAGCTGGTAGTAGTTCTGCACCCGGTCGTAGGCCCCGAGGGTAGCGGCGCGGGCGCTGGCGGCATCGGTAATGGCGTTGTTGTCGGGCAACTGCTGCACGGGCGTGGGGTTGAGGAGGTCTTTGCAGGCGCCAGCGAGCAGCAGGCCGGTGAGCAGGGCCGCTTGCAGCACGAAGCGGGAACGGGTGTAAAGTCTAAGTATCATGGCGAGATGCTGGTTGTCAGTTGTTCGTTGTCAGTTGTTAGCAGTAGTCAATAAATTGGCTGTCAACGAACAACTGACAACTAAAAATTAAAGGCCGACGGTCAGGCCCACCTGGAAGGTGCGCGGCTGGGGCACGGTGGCCCAGTCGATGTTTCTGGTATTGGCCACGCCGCTCTGCGAGTTCACCTCCGGGTCGAGGCCCGAGTAGGGCGTGAGGGTGAAGAGGTTAGTGGCCTGCATGTACACGCGCAGGGTGGCCAGGTGAGCGGCCGTAGCCAGCTCTTTCGGCACCGTGTAGCCCAGCGAGAGGGTGCGTAGGCGCAGGAACGAGCCATCCTCTAAATACCGGTCGCTCAGGTTTTGCACCACGCCGCCGTAGTTGTTGCTGGCGGGGTTGGTGGTCAGGCGCGGGATGTCAGTCACGTCGCCCGGCTGCTGCCAGCGGTTCAACTGGTTAGTCAGGTAGCCGATATTGCTCTGGGTGCCGCCGTGTACAAGGAAGAAGCGGTTCATGTTCATGATTTTCGCTCCCTGCTCAAAGTACAGGTTGAAGCCAAAATCCAGGCCCCTCCAACTCACCGTGTTGGTCACGCCGCCGAAGTAGTTGGGCCAGGCGTTGCCCACCAGCTGGCGGTCAGCCACCGTGATTTGGCCGTCGCCGTTCACGTCCTGGTACTCGGCGTCGCCGGTTTCGGAGTTCACGCGCGTCTGGTGGTAGAGCCAGAACGAGTACAGCGGGGCCCCTTCCTGCAGGCGAAAAATGTCGCGCGAGCCGGCCGTGATGGGGGCGGCCAGCTTCTCCACCCGGTTCGCGTTGTGGGCCACGTTGAAGGTGGTGCTCCACTGCACGGGGCCCTTCGCCAGCCAGGTGGCCGTCAGCTGGGCCTCGATGCCGTGGTTGCTCACTGCGCCGTAGTTTTCTAGTTCCGAGGCGAAACCGGTTTTGCGCGGCACCGGTACGTTCAGCAGCAGGCCCGACGTGTACTTGTCGTAGTAATTCAGCTCCAGCGCCAGGCGGTTGTGCAGCACGGCCACGTCCAGGCCCACGTTCCATTGCCGGGTGCTTTCCCAGCTCAAATCGGGGTTGGCGAGCTGGTACGGGGCCGTGCCGGGCAGGTCGAGGTAGTTGGCGCCACCCTGCACCAGGCCGCGGGCGGCAAAGTCGCCGATGCCGTTCTGGTTGCCGGTGCGGCCCAGGCTGCCGCGCAGCTTCAGCTCATCGAAGACAGCTAAGTCTTTGACAAACCGCTCCTCTCCTAGCCGCCAGCCCAGCCCCACGGCCGGGAAATAGCCCCACTTGTTGTTGGTGCCGAAGCGCGACGAAGCATCGGCGCGGGCGCTCACGTCGGTCGTGTACCGGTCCTTGAAGCTGTACGTTACCTTCCCAAAATACGACACCAGCCCCGCCTGCGAGCTGCTCGACGAGCCCGTTTGCGTAGCCGCCGAGGCAATGGTCGTCAAGTCATTGCTCGGAAACTGCTGCCCCGCCAGGCTCGTGCGCTGTAAGGTGTTGCGCTGCAGGGTGTTGCCTATCACCGCTTGCAGCGAGTGGTTTTCGCCAAAGGTGGTGCGGTAGTTCAGGGTCTGCTCGTTGAGCAGGGTAATGTCGCGCGAGAGGTAAGACGTGGCCGTGCCTCGCGGCTGCCCGGCCAGGATGAGCGTGTTGTTGAAGTTGTTCTCGTACAAGTCGTTGAAGTCAATGCTCCAGCTCGTGCGCAGGGTCAGGTTTTTGAGCAGGCTGTACTGCGCATACACGTTTGAAATCACCCGCGTGCCCACCGCGTCGTTGTTTAGGTTATTGATGAGGGCCAGGTGGTTGTCGAAGCTGCCGTACTTGGCGTAGGTACCATCGGGGTTGAACACCGGCAGGTTGGTGCGCGGAAAAAGTGCCGAGTTGATGACGCCCACCGGGTTGTTGTCGTTGCTGCTCACGTTGCGGTGGGTGCGCGTGAGGGCCGTGCTCGTGCCGATGCGCAGCTTGTCCGTCACCGAATTATCCAGGTTCACCCGCAAGCTAAAGCGGTCGAAGTTGCTGGGCTTCGCGATGGACTCCTGTCGGAAATACCCCGCGCCCAGGTAAAACTGTGTTTTGTCGCTACCCCCCGCTGCCGACAGCTCGTAGCTCTGCGTGCGGGCCGTGCGAAACACGTCGCTCACTCGGTCGTAGGTGGGCTGCTCCTCGGGCAGGCCGCGCCCGCCCGAAGCCACCGAGCGGTAAGGCACCAGCGCCGAGCTGCCCCCATCGTTCAGAAACCGCTCATTGCTCAGCGTGGCCAGCTGCGGGCCACTCACCAGCTGGTAGTTTTTTGGGGCCTTCGACACGGCCTGGTAGGTGTCAAGGGTGATGCGCGTCTTGGTGTTGGCCTTGCCGCGCTTGGTCTGGATGAGCACCACGCCATTGGCCCCGCGCGAGCCGTAGATGGCCGTGGCGTTGGCGTCCTTCAGAATTTCAATGCTTTCAATATCAGCCGGGTTGAGGTCGGCAATGGGGTTCGACGCCACCTGGTTGCCCAGCCCGGTGGCCACCAGGTTCGTGTTGTTGATGAACACGCCGTCCACCACGTAGAGCGGGTCGTTGCTGGCGTTCACCGAGTTGCTACCCCGGATGCGGATAAAAATGCCGCCGCCCGGCACGCCCGAGTTGGCCGACACCTGCACGCCCGGCGCCCGGCCCTGCAGCAGTTGGTCGGCGCTGGCCGCCGGAATGTCCCTCAGCGCGTCGCCCTTCACGGTCGAGATGGCGCTGGTGAGTGTGCGGCGGCTTTGCTCGCTGTAGCCCGTCACCACCACCTCGCTCAGCTGTTCGGCGTCGGCTTGCAGGGCCACGCGCAGGCTGGCCCCGGGCCGGGCCGGCACTTCCTGCCGCCGGTAGCCCACGGCGCTGATGATCAAGGTGCCGCCGGCCGCCGGCACGGGCAGCGCAAACTGCCCGCGGGCATCGGTGCTCACGCCCGTGGTAGTGCCCTGGAACAGCACCGTGACGCCCGGCAGCGGGCTGCCGTCGGCGGCGTCGGTCACGGTGCCGGTCACGGCTTCGGCAGCCGGGCCGGGGCTGGCCGCGGCCGGTGTTGCGGCGGTTTGGGCCAGCCCGGGGCTGGCGGCGGCCAGCCACACGGCCGGCAGCGCCCAAAGGGTACTTGATTTTATCACAAGGATGATTTAAGGGAGGGGATGATCCGGGCCCAAAGGAACCCGGTGGCCCGCGGCCGAAACCGGCAGGCGGGCAACTCGAAAAAGCGGGGCAGAAAGTCGCCCCAGATGCAGAAAAACAGTTTTGGCTCCTGTCGTGCCCTCCCCGGCCAGCTTCGCCGAAGGATGTGCACTGTTCTTGTTTTAGGGCCCCGGCTCGTGCGCAGCCGGGCGAACAAATCACCCGTCGGAGGCTCCGTCGATGGCATTATCCCAAAACAAGAAAGCGGGAAGCCGGCCCGAAAAGCGGTGGGGGGGCGCCGTACCAGAAAAGCCGTGAGTAGGCGGCGGGTGGGAAACGGTCAGCCGTAGGCGTCCACCGCCCGACGGCGGCCGCCCCTACGCTAGCGTGCTCCGCGGTGGGTTAGCCCCGAAAAAAGCAACGATACCGCGCCTTTCTAGCAGCCCACACCCCCCGCCATCGGCATACAGACGGCCAGGCAGCGCATACCACAACAGCCAAGCTGTATGGGGGCGGGGGTGTTGGTCGGAACGGGGGTTTTGGGGATGCGTTTCACGGCAGCGTGTTTTTATATGGTCAGGACTTGGCACCGTTGCTGGGTCAGCTGGTTGCCGGCGTTTCGTCGAGCCTGTCTCTCCGCGCCTCTGTATAAAAGCAATTCTTTGTCGGTAAAGAACTGATGCTGCAAATGTACTGGTGCGTTTTTCGGAAAAGCAAATTAATTTTTCGTGCGGCCCGCCCATCTGGGGTGCTGGCCCGCCGAGTCGTGCCGACTAAAACTTGCCCAGCTGGTGCCAGTGCCTATATTTGCCGCCCGCGCACCAGCGCCGGGTGCCTGGTCCGCCGGCCCGAAAAAAGCTAAACTGGCCCCTGTCTTCGACCGTTATGCCGCCCGAAAAGCCAATGGAAAACCGCCGCTGTTGTGGACCCGCTACCGCCTGACGTCGCGTCGTAGCGGCCGGCCGCTCGTTTCCCCGTGCCTCTTTCCGCTTTGCATGACCCCTGCTTCCGCGCCTTCCCCGCGGCCCGACCTGGTGCGCGGCATCCGCCGCTGGGACTTCGTGGCCCTCATCGTCAACATCACCATCGGGGCCGGCATCCTGGGCTTGCCCGCCAAAATCTACGCGTTGGTGGGCTCCTACAGCCTGGTGGCCTACGCCGTCAGCGCCGGCATCGTCATGCTCATCATTCTGTGCTTTGCGGAAGTCAGCAGCCGTTTCAGTGGCGCGGGCGGGCCCTACCTCTACGCCCGCGAAGCCTTCGGGCCGCTGGTAGGGTTTGAGGTGGGCTGGCTGCTGTGGATTTCGCGCCTGGCCAGCTTCGCTGCGCTCTGCAACCTGTTCGTGGAGTACGCCGCCTACTTCTGGCCCGTGGTTGGGCAAAGCATGGGCCGGGCCCTGCTGATGGCCGGGCTCATCAGCAGCCTCACCCTGCTCAATCTGGTGGGCGTGCGCCCGGCCTCCTTAGTCAACAATTTGCTGACCATCAGCAAGCTGTTGCTGTTCGGGTTGTTTACCATCGTGGGACTGTTTTTCGTGGACTGGCAGGCATTTTCGTTTGCCGTGCCGCCGCTCACCGCTCGCTTCTCCGGCGCGGTGCTGCTGCTCATCTTTACCTTTTCGGGCTTTGATGTGGCCGCCATCCCCGCCGCCGAAATCGAGCAGCCCCAGCGCACCGTGCCGTTTGCTCTGTTCACGGCCATTGCTACGGTGGCCGTGCTATTCCTGCTGGTGCAGGTGGTGTGCATCGGCACGGTGTTCTTTGCGCTGGGCAGG
>JANPOR010000451.1:0-9517 GCA_031428075.1 Hymenobacter sp.
TTGCCAGTGGGCATGGGCGGCAGGGTAAGCTTTCTTAGAAGTGGGAAAGGTAAAAAGCCGGGCAGATCATTCCCCGACCCGCCGCGGCGCCCCGCCCCGAACGGCAGCGCCCCGATTAAACAAAAATCTACTAAATACTCGATTCACCAACCGCCGCTCATAGCTACGCCACGGGGCGCTAGCTATCCCCGGTTGTCCGCTTGCCGCTCTGCCACGGCTTTAGTTATTAACATTCTCTAGTTGATTACTGCGGAGTAATTGGATAATTAAGTATTCTCTGCCTGGAAATAAACACCGAGCAACTGCCTGTTACCGCGGCTACTTAAAACCAAAAAGCCCCGTTGGCCGAGCGCCAACGGGGCTTTTTGGTTTTGTAATTCACAGCGCAACCAAACTTACGCTGCGGCGCTCATCTTGTCCAGCGCGTCCATTACCTCTTTTACGTGGCCGCGCGAGGTTTCGAGCATGGCTTTTTCTTCGTCGTTGAGCTGCAGCTCAATCACGCGCTCCACGCCGTTTTTGCCCAGGATGACGGGGGCCCCCAGGTACACGCCGTTGATGCCGTATTCGCCCTGCAGCTCCAGGCAGACAGGGAATACGCGGCGCTGGTCGCGCACGATGGCTTCCACCATCTGGGCGGCAGCCGCGCCGGGCGCGTACCAGGCCGAGGTGCCCATGAGCTTCACCAACTCGCCGCCGCCCTGGGCGGTGCGCTGCACGATGGCATCAAGCTTCTCCTTGGAAATCAGTTCCGTGACTGGGATGCCGCCCACGGTAGTGTAGCGGGGCAGGGGTACCATCGTATCGCCGTGGCCGCCCATGAGTACGGCCTGGATATCTTTCGGGCTCACGTTCAGGGCCTCGGCCAGGAAGGCGCGGTAGCGGGCCGTGTCGAGGATGCCAGCCATGCCGAACACCTTTTCGCGGGGCAGCTTGGCGGTGAGATGGGCCTGATAGGTCATCACGTCGAGCGGGTTGCTGACGACGATGATGATGGCGTTGGGCGAGTGGGCCACCACCTGTTCGGTCACCGATTTCACGATGCCGGCGTTGGTGGCAATCAGGTCGTCGCGGCTCATGCCGGGCTTGCGGGGCAGGCCCGAGGTGATGACGACCACCTCCGAGCCGGCCGTGCGGGCGTAGTCGTTGGTGACGCCCACGGTGCGCGAGTCGTAGCCAATGATTGGGGATTTCTGCCAGATGTCGAGGGCCTTGCCTTCGGCAATGCCTTCTTTGATGTCGATGAGAACTACTTCGTTAGCAATTTCACGGGTGGCGAGCACGTCGGCGCAGGTTGCGCCCACGTTGCCAGCCCCAACTACGGTAACTTTCATGTGCGGAGGGGGTGGGTAAGAATGAATACTGTGCAGCCGTAAAACTACGGCCCGAATGCCCGGCGGGCAAAGCAGGGGCAGGGCCCCGCCCCGCGGAACAGAATTTCCTAGAAATTGTCGGGCCAAGAGGTGGCCGAGCGCCCGGCCGGACCGAGGCATACCTTCGCTTTAATTGCAAACTGCCAATCGGCTCCGCAGGCATCTCAGGCGCGGAAAATAAAAGTGAGAAATGGTTTGGCCGTCAATTTATTGCCCAAGTTTTATGGTAATTAACTCCAAAGCTGCTTTCTGGCTCAGCGTATTCCTTGCGTGTGCGCGGCAGGTGTGCGCCCAGCACCTAGCCGAGGCCATCCGAGTTAACCAAGTCGGCTTTTACCCCGCTGCGCCGAAGGTGGCCGTGGTAGTGGGGGGGGCGGCCGGCAAGTTTTACCTCACCACGCCCGACTTGGCCACCACGGTGTTCACGGGGGAGCTGGGGCCCCAGCAATACGCCGAGCTGTCGTTTCAGCAAACGAGGACGGCCGATTTTTCAGATTTCAAGGCAGTGGGAACCTTTGTGGTGTGGATTCCCGGCCTGGGGTTTTCCCACCCGTTTCAAATCAGGCCGGGAGTGCACGACGCCGTGGCGCGAGCGGCCCTGAAAGGTTTCTATTACCAACGGGCTTCCACGCCGCTGCCGCCGGCCTACGCGGGCATCTGGAGCCGGGCATTGGGCCACCCCGATAACCAGGTGCTGGTGCACGCTTCGGCCGCTAGCGCCCAGCGGCCGGCCGGGACGGTCATCGCCGCGCCCCGCGGTTGGTACGACGCCGGTGATTACAACGAGTACGTCGTCAACTCCGGCATTACGCTGGGTACCCTGCTCTCGCTTTACGAAGATTTTCCGGCGTACTGTGCCTGGCTCGATACCCGCATCCCGGATAGCGGCAACGCCCTGCCCGACCTGCTCGACGAGGCCCTCTGGAACCTGCGCTGGCTCCAAGCGATGCAGGACCCCACCGACGGGGGCGTGTACCACAAGCTCACCAACGCTGGCTTCGACGGCATGGTGGTGCCCGCGGAGGCCCGGGCGCCGCGCTACGTGGTGCAGAAAAGCACCGCTGCGGCCCTGGATTTTGCGGCTGTGATGGCGCAGGCCAGCCGGGTGCTGCGCCAGTTTAACCGGCAGCTGCCCGGCCTGGCCGACTCGTGCCTGCGGGCTTCGACCGGCGCCTGGGCGTGGGCCCGGGCCCATCCGGCCGTGTTCTACGAGCAGGACGCGCTGAACAAGCGTTTTCAGCCCGCCATCAGCACCGGAACCTACGGCGATGGGAACGTGAGCGACGAGTTCATCTGGGCTGCGGCCGAGCTGTACGTCACTACTAAGCAAGACAGCTACTACCGGGTTGTGAAGCTATTTCCTGATGCGCAGACGCCCTTGCCGTCGTGGGGCCAGGTTCGGACGCTGGCGTACTACACGCTGGCTCGGTTCGGTCCCGAGCTGACGCCCCTGGGTCGCAAAGATTTGCCGCAGCTGAAAAGCCGGCTGCTTGCGCTGGCCGACAACCTGGCTGAGGGCAGCGCAACGCGCGCTTACCAGACCGTGATGGGCAAGTCGGCCGCCGACTATAACTGGGGCAGCAACGCCAACGCCGCCAACCAAGGCATTGCGCTGGTGCAGGCCTACCGCCTCAGCGGCGACCGCAAGTACCTGCAATTTGCTTTGACCAACCTGGATTACCTGCTCGGCCGCAACGCCACGGGCTACTGCTATGTTACGGGCTGCGGGGCCCGGTCGCCGCAGCACCCGCACCACCGGCCGTCGGAGGCCGACGGCGTACGCGAGCCCGTTCCCGGTTTGCTCGTTGGGGGCCCCAACCCCGGCCGGCAAGACGGCTGCCACTACCCGTCTACCCTCGTCGACATGGCCTACGACGACGAGGTGTGCTCCTACGCGTCCAACGAAATTGCCATCAACTGGCAGGCCCCGCTGGTGTACCTGGCTGGCGCGCTGGAGGCCCTGCAAATGCAAGCTGGGTTTTCGCCTGCCCCGAGCAAGTAGCCCAACTGGTCCGCCGCTTCAGTTCTTACAGCCGCTGCACGGCCAGCACCCGGGTTGTGTCCTCGGTCACCTTGAACCGGTCGTCTACCCTCATCCCGACCACCCAGCAGATTTTGCCGTCGGCCGAGGTCAGCACGCGCACATCGTCTTTTAGGTTCAGCGGCACTTTCTGGTCGATGAGAAAATTGCTCAGGTGCTTTTTGCCCTGCATGCCTAGCGGCATGAACCAGTCGCCTTCTTGCCAGCGGCGCAGCGTAAGTGGAAATTTCAGCTTGTCGGCGTCGAGCGCGGCGGTGCTGCGCGAGCGGGGAATGGCGTAGCCGGCGCCCTCGTGGGCCGTGGTGTGCAGGCGCAGGCCGTCGGCCAATAAATCTTCCTGGCCCTCGGCGAGCTGGAAGGTGCCGTACTGCGCGAGCCGGCGCAGGGTGATGACGAGCTGGTCGCGGTCTTTCACCAAGCGGTGGGTGGGCGAGTCGAACTGCTTACCCGACAAGCCCCCAAAGGCCCCCACAATCTCCTTCGTTACGGCCCACGAAAAGCCGAAGGGCCGCAGCAGCTCGTGCAGCACCAGGGCCGTGGCGGCCGTGTTTTGGAGCAGGGCGATGCTGAAATAGGTGGCCTCGGGCGCGTCGCGGCGGGCTTGGGCGGCGGTGTCGGCCACGTAGCGGCGCACGATTTCTTGGGCCCCGCCCACGCGCTCGGCGGTAGCGGCCATCGTCTGGTCGAGGCTGGGGTTGATTTCGCGCAGCACTGGCAGCACCTCGTGGCGCAGCAGGTTGCGCTGGTACACGGGGCTGTCGTTGGAGTCGTCTTCGCGCCAGCGCAGGTTGTTATCCACCAAGTAGTCGTGCAAATCGTCGCGGCCTACGCCCAGCAGCGGGCGCACCACGAAGCCATTCTTAGCTTGGATGCCGTGCAAGCCGGCCAGGCCAGTGCCGTGGGTGAGGTTCAAAAGCATCGTTTCGGCCTGGTCTCGCTGGTGGTGGGCCGTGGCGATGCAGGCCAGCTCCTCGCGCTGCCGCACCTGCTCAAACCATTGGTAGCGCAGCAGCCGGGCGGCCATCTGGGTCGAAATGCCCTCGCGCTCGGCAAAGGCCTTGGTCTGGAAAAACTCGACGAAGTAGGGCACGTCGTACTGTTTGGCCAGCTTGCGCACAAACTGCTCGTCGGCGTCGGCGTCGTCGCCGCGCAGGCCAAAGTGGCAGTGCGCCACCGCCACCTGGGCCCCCAGCCGGTGCAGCACGTCCAGCAGTACCACTGAATCGAGGCCGCCGCTGACGGCTACCAACACGGGGTCGGTGTCGAGGGAAAAAAGCTGGTGGGTTTCGATGAAGTGGCGAATCTGGTCGAGCATGGCGGTGGAAGGTTTTAAGGGCCGTTTGGTCCGGGCGGCCGATGGGTACCGGGGCAGCTAGGTTTTGAACAAGCGCGGCCGCTGGTGGTCGGGTCACGAGACAGCAGCGGTACGGCCCAGGGCTCCGTCGACGCGCCGTAGGGTAACCACTTTGCGGGATTTGACGCGGGCGGGGCACTGCGCCGCAAAGATGGCCGTTAGCGCGGGGCCGTTCCTACCTTTGACTGCTAAATGCCCCGCTTCCGCTTTTTCGTTTTGCTTTTGCTGATGCTGCCTGCCTGCGCCTGGGCGCAGCAAACCAGCCCGGGGCCCCGGACGGCCAAGCCCACCGCCAAGGGCACACCCGTGGAGTTGCTGAAGGGGGCCGGTGAGCTGGTGGGCGTCACGGTGAACGGCGTGAAAATTCGCAAGGTGCTCGGCAACGTGGGTTTCAAGCAGGGCGATATGTTCCTGTACTGCGACTCGGCCTACCAGTACTTGGACCGCAACGAAATAGAGGCCTTCAGCAATGTGCGCGTGGTGCAGAACGACACCATGACTATTACCGGCGACCACGGCTACTACGACGGCAACCGCCGTACGGCCCGCATGGTGGGCAACGTGGTCATGCGCGACCCGCGCATGACCCTGACTACGCCCGCCCTCGACTACGACCTGAACCGCAAAACCGCCGCCTACCTCGAAACCGGTCACCTCGTCGACCCGCAAAATACCCTCGACAGCCAGCAAGGTTTCTACGACACCAACAGCAAGGTTTTTGTCTTTAAGCGCAACGTCCACCTGATTTCCGTTGACCCCAAGAACGGGCCCACCGACCTAACCAACGACACGCTGACGTACAACACCCTTAGCAAGATAGCCTATTTCGATGGCCCCACCCGTATCAAGGGTTCGCAAGGTAACCTCTACGCCGAGCGGGGTAACTACAACACGCTCACGCGGGTGTCGAATTTCCGGAAAAACGCGAAAATTGACACCCCTAACTACCTGCTTGGCGGCGACAAGCTGGTGTACGACGAGGCCCGGCTCTACGGTGAGGCCGCCGGGCACGTCACGCTCATTTCCAAGCGAGACAACATCACCCTGCGCGGCGACCTGGGCCGCCATTGGCGCGGGCTGGGCCGCACTAAGCTCTACGGTGGCCGCCCGGTGGTGCGCAGCATCTCCGACAAGGACACGCTGTATATGGCCGCCGACACGCTGCTGAGCGTAGAGGCCCGCCCCGGCGCGGTTAACGCGCGCCCAGTGCTGTATGCTTACCCTAAGGTATTGATCTTCAAGACTAATTTGCAAGGGCGCTGCGACTCGCTGACCTATGACCGCCAGGACAGCATTATTTACCTGAACCGCGACCCAGTGCTGTGGCAAGCCCACACCCAGATGCGGGCCGACTCAATGGAGATCCGGCAAAAGCGTGGCAAAATCGACCAGATGCGGCTATACGCCAATTCTTTTGTAATAAACCAGGATACGCTGCTGAACTTCAACCAAATCAAAGGGCGCAACATCCTGGCGTACTTCCGCGGGGGGCAAATCGGGCGCATCGACGTGCTGGGCAACGCCGAAAGCATTGCTTACGCCCTCGACGGCGACACCGCCGTGACGGGCATGAACAAGGGGGTGTCGGCCACGATGCGAATGCGCTTTGCCAATAACAAGCTGCAGAAAATTATCATGTTGGCCAATCCGGACGCCACCTTCATTCCGCTGCACGAAATCAAGGAGCCGGACACGCGGCTAAAGGGATTCGATTGGCGGCCCAAGGACCGGCCTACCCGCCGCCAAGTGCTGGGCAAGCAGTTTAACGACCGTCCGCTCCGCCGCAAAGCGGCCCGTAGGAAAAGCTTGGCCAAGCCCAAGCACAAAACGAAAAAGCCCGCGCGAATGCCTCTCAAATCCGCGCCATTAAAGGGAGCGGCCGCACTCAAGCCCCCAACACGGCCTTGAATGCAACCCTTGGGGTCCCGGTGGTTTCTGTTAAAAGTGGGAGGCTATCCGGCCGTTCCTGGTTTGTATTTGCCGTCGTACCTTTGCTGCCCTTATGCCATTTTCCCGCTTAACGCTCGTTTTCTTTTGTTTGACCGCGCTGCTGTTGGGGGCCTGCAACCCTGCCTACCAGAAGCTGCTCAAAAGCGGCGACGTGAACAAGAAATACGAGGCCGCCATCCGCTACTACGAGGCCGGCGACTACTTCCGCTCCGGTACCTTGCTCGAAGACCTCGTTCCGCTGTTGAAAGGCCGGCCGGAGGCTGAGAAGGCGCAGTTTTACTTTGCCAACACCAATTACAAGCAGCGTAACTACGTGCTGGGGGCCTACTACTTCAAGCAGTTCACCGACACTTATCCCAATTCGACTTACACCGAGGAGGCCTCGTTCTTGCACGCAAAATCGCTGTTCCGCGACTCGCCGGGCTCCGAGTTGGACCAGACCAATACTACGTCGGCTCTGGAGGCCATTCAGGATTTTATCAACCGCTACCCTGACAGCAAATTTCGTCCAGAGACGGAAACGATGTCGCAGGAATTGCAGAAGAAGCTGGAAAGCAAGGGATTTGAAAGTGCTCGCCTCTATTACCAGCTACGCTACAACCAAGCGGCCGTGACGGCCTTGGGCACCTTCGAGCAGGAGTACCCGGCCTCGGTTTTTGCCGAGCAGGCCGATTTTCTGCGTTTGAGTGCGCAATACGCTTGGTCCAAGGAAAGCATTGAGTCTAAACAGCGTGAAAGATTCCTGGACGTGGTGGCGTTCTATCAGCACTTCATCGATACCTTCCCGCAAAGCAAAAACCTAAAGCAGGCCCAGGCCATGTACGATGACAGCCGCGCCGAGCTGGAAAAACTTAAGGTTGTACCCGTCGCACCCGCTGCAGCCGCAGTGGTCAATTAGTTGTTTGATGGCATTTAATTTGACGGCTGAATACATTGCCGACCCATTGGCTTTTGTCAATTTTTAATTCGGCAAGTATCTTGAATAAACCCTTAGTTAATTATCAAGCGCTTAATAGTTTTAATCGAAACAGTTAATCATTCATTGCCCATGAAACCCGTTACCAACCCCGTATCCAACTCCATTGTGACGCGCAATATGGCCGACTTCAGCATTGAAAGCGGCAACGTGTACGAGTCCATTGCCGTGATTTCTAAGCGCGCCAACCAGCTATCCATCAAGTTGAAGGAAGAGTTGAATGACCGCTTGGCCGAATTTGCCTCGACCGTTGACAACTTGGAAGAAGTGTTCGAAAACCGCGAGCAAATTGAGGTTTCTAAGCACTACGAACGGATGCCCAAGCCCACCAGCCTCGCCATTGAGGAGTTTTTGGAAGGCAAGCTGCACTACACTACCCCGGCACCCGTTGAGGTGCCCCTGCCCCGCGAGCTGTTCTAAGCCGCGCCGGTGGTGACGCTCACTTCATCGTTATCGGGCCGCCGCCTGCTGCTGGGCGTGAGCGGTAGCATCGCGGCCTACAAGGCCGCGGCCCTGACGCGGTTGCTGGTGCAGGCCGGCGCTGAAGTGCAGGTCATCCTCACCGAAGCGGCCACCGCGTTTGTGACGCCCCTCACCTTGGGTACCCTCTCCAAAAAGCCCGTCTTGACGGGCTTTTTGCGTGACGCCGCGGCCGGGGAGTGGCACAACCACGTCGAGCTGGGGCTATGGGCCAATGCCTTGCTCATCGCGCCGGCCAGCGCCAACACCGTTGGGCAGCTGGCCCAGGGCTTATGCCACAACTTGCTGAGCGCCGTGTACTTGTCGGCCCGCTGCCCGGTTTTTCTGGCACCTGCCATGGACTTGGACATGTACGCTCACCCGGCCGTGACTCAAAATTTACAGCGCTTGCGCAGCTTCGGCAACCACGTGTTCGACTCGCCGAGCGGCGAGCTGGCCAGCGGCCTTGTGGGCCCCGGCCGGATGTTGGAGCCGGAAGCCATTGTGCGGGAACTGGAACATTACTTTGACCCCAAAACCGGGGACTCGTAAGGTTCACTGGCTGTAATTTGAACCGTCGTTCCGAGCGCAGCGAGGAAGCTGGAGCCCTCGCAACGAAGCAACCCAGCTTCTTCGTTGCGCTCGGAACGATGACCACAGTCTTCGGCTACTCCCTGGCACTCACTTCTTAATTAAACAATGCGCGTTCTGCTCACTGCAGGCCCTACCTGCGAGCCACTGGACCCGGTGCGGTTCCTGGGTAACCGCTCGACGGGTAAGATGGGCTACGCACTGGCGGCGGCCTTTGCGGCGGCCGGAGCCGAGGTTGACCTCATCAGCGGGCCGAGTGCCTTGCTGGCCCCGGCGCACCCGGCCGTGCGACTGACGCGCGTAGAAACGGCCGCCGAGATGTACGCCGCCGCCGCCGCCGGGGCCCCCACAGCCGACGTGTGGGTATTTGCCGCCGCGGTGTCCGATTACCGGCCCGCCCACGTAGCCCCCGAAAAAATCAAGAAAGCCGGCGACACCCTAACCTTGGAACTGGTAAAAAACGTGGACATCGCCGCCACCCTCGGCCAAAATAAGCGGGCTGAACAATTTGCCGTTGGTTTTGCGTTGGAGACTACGAACGAGTTGGCCCACGCCCAGGAGAAGCTGCGTCGCAAGAACTTCGATCTTGTGGTGCTGAACTCGCTGCGCGACGCCGGAGCAGGCTTTGGCCACGACACCAACAAAGTAAGTGTGCTGGACCGGGCCGGCCGGGTGGTTACTTTTGACTTGATGACGAAAACCGACCTGGCCATCGAATTGGTGCGCCTGGTGCAGGCCCGCCGTGCTGCTTCTCTAACGATTTGACTGCCGTG
>JANPOR010000452.1:0-1574 GCA_031428075.1 Hymenobacter sp.
ATTGCAGAATATCCCCATTGGCGTTGTCAGCGTTGGCGGTGGCTAGCTGGAAGTGATAAATTCCCTTTGCGTAGCCGGTGAGTGTGGAACCAGTCCGCTTTAGGTTGGCAAAAATGTATTCCTCGTAATAGATTAGGCAGAAGCTGGTTTTGGAGTTGCCGCCGCTTCCGATAGTCTGGTTTTCTGACTTGGTCACGCGGTCGGTATGCTCGTACCTCGTGGCGTTACGAAAATGCCAGGCGGCATTTTCCCCGAAGGGGCCGGCCCAAGCCCGCTGCCCGGTCGTGAGGGTAGTACTGCGGGAGTCACCATCGGCTGCTCCGTGACGCCCCTCCCCACGCTGTTTTGAGTACTATATACCTCACTGCCGAAAAGCTGGGCCCGGTAGTGCCCGGCCTTTCGCCCCACGCCGGGCATCAGTCCGGCCAAGAGATTTTGCCCATCGTGACGGCCGGCACGCGCTGACGGCCGGCCCCCAGCGCGACAGGCTGGCCCGCCACCGCCTCGTTGGCCAGCATAGCGAACAGGATGGCCTCCTTGGCATCGGGCGGGATGCCCAAGACTCCGGTGCTGGCGAAGCGCGCTCCGGGTAGCTGGCGTTGTAGGGCCCCTAGCAGGGCTGGGTTGTGGGCCCCGCCGCCGCTGGTGTACACGGCTGGCGTGGGTCGGTTGCCAAACGCTTGCCGCACGGCCTGGCCCACGCCCGCGGCGCTCAGCTCGGTGAGTGTGGCCAACAGGTCTTCCAGCGCCAGGGCCGCGGTGCCGCTGCGCTGCTGCGCGGCGGCTAAGTAGGCGGGCCCGAACAGTTCGGGACCGGTGGTTTTGGGCAATGGGGCAGCGAAAAACGGATGATAGAGGAGGGCCTCCAGCAGGCCCTCGTGCGCACGGCCGGCCAGGGCGAAGCGGCCGTCTACGTCGTAAAGTAAGCCGGGGCGGTGGGCCCGGACAGTGCCGTCGAGCAGGGTGTTGCCGGGGCCGGTATCGGTGCTAAAGGCCGCGCTGGCGTCGGCCCCGGCGCGGGGTAGGTAGGTGAAATTGGCGATGCCGCCCAAATTCAGCAGTAACCGTTCCTCTGCGGAGCTGCTGAGGAGAAGAAAGTCGCCGTAGGTGGCCAGCGGGGCTCCTTCGCCGCCGGCCGCCAGGTGTTTCTGGCGGAAGTCGCTAACGGTGATGATACCGGTGCCCTGGGCCACGTGGTCGCCGTCGCCGAGCTGCAAAGTGGCGTTTAGACCGGCAAAATCGGGTCGCTGGTGCTGGCGGGCGGGGGTATGGTACACCGTTTGGCCGTGGCTGGCTACCAAGTCCACGTCGGCCGGATCCACTTGCCATGCGCGCAGGCAGTCCAATACTAGGCCGGCGTGCAAGCGGCCCAGCCAGGGGTGGAGCAACGTGAGGTATTCGAGACTAACTTGCTCGCGGGCAAACACCTGCCGGATGCGGTGGCGCACGTCATCGTCGTACGGCATCGTGGCGAAGTGCTCTAGTAGTAGCTTCGTGGCCGCACCGTGGCCCGTAAGGCGGCACAGGGCCACGTCGAGCCCGTCGAGCGAAGTGCCCGACATCAGCCCCACAAT
>JANPOR010000453.1:0-6686 GCA_031428075.1 Hymenobacter sp.
TCGGTGAGGAAGTCCACGCCCCGGCGGCTCATGACCACCAGCCGGGCCGAGCGACGGGCAATTTCCTGAATAATGATTTTTTGGGTGTGCGTGGGCTCCCGCAAAATGGTATGCAGCACCGTCACCAGCGGCTTTTCGAGCCGGTGCAGCAGCGGCAGCAGGTAAATGCCGCTCTCGCCCCCGAAGATGCCGAACTCGTGCTCCAGCAAGCACACGTCGGCGTCGCTGGTGTTGAGAAAGTTGGCGGCCTGCACGTAGTCTTTCTGTCGCTCCTGCCGAATAACGAACCGGACATCCTCGGGATATTCGTACTCATCCAGCATGTCGGAGTCGTTCAGAGCCACCCCAAACCCGCTGGCCTGCTGGGTCTGGCCTTGCAGCTTCAGGTTAGACAGAATGGCCTGCACCACATTGCTGTTGAAGGTGGCAATGCCGCACTCGCGGGGCAAATAGGTAGAGAGATAAGCTACTTTCATGTTGGATTTTATGAGGTAAATGGTCAGCGGAACCTACGTTACGTCCCTGCTCTCGTACCCCGGAATCAGGG
Source organism: Hymenobacter sp. (assembly GCA_031428075.1). GTDB lineage: Bacteria > Bacteroidota > Bacteroidia > Cytophagales > Hymenobacteraceae > Hymenobacter. The sequence goes on from JANPOR010000453.1 coordinate 548, forward strand.
ACAGCACCGCTTTCACACGTCGCTTGCCGTTGGAGGGGTGCAATCAGGTTGGCACACACTGTACGCCTCCACCTTAACTCAGGATATGGCCCGGCGTCGGAATTGGTGCGGCACCTGCTCGATTTGCGAAGGCTGCCCTAGTCTCGTGCCACGAGACTTTCAGTGAGTGGGCAGCGCCATGCTCCGCAGCTCCACCATGATGGACTCGCCACCGTGCTTCAGCAGCACGAAGTCGGGCAGGTCCCGGCCGTGTAAGCTGCGCAATACGGCCGGGTGACTAGCCGCGTCGATGCGTATGACCCGAATAGCTGCGTTTGCAGTAGCTTGAGCATCGCCGTGGTCACCGTCCACGCCCGGGCGGCGGTATCGGCGGGAGCCTTGGGCAGTGGCACCAGCAGGACCGGATCCTCATCGGTGGGCAGCAAGGAAGAGGTGGGAAAGACAGGCATTGACAACAGCAGAAAAGGTATTAACATAAAAGTATTGTTTCCAATTTGCCGCTCAACTGACGAGCACCAGATGAAATGATGACGTTTGTCATGGGCCGGATACGCCCCACGCCCTTGGTAAGATGGCAGCCAACAGCCTACGGAACGGCATTTTGTGCCCGATGCCCGGATAGTTGAGGACCATTGCCCCAGATGACTACCTCCGTGACCAGCTTCTGCTGCCGCCATGCCCGTACCCATCGCCCCGTTTCCGGCCAGTTCTTCTTTTTCGACGACTTGCTCCCCGTCTTAACTTACTGCCCGGCGCGTTTCTGTGGGCGTGGCCACCGGCACCGCCCATAATGCAGGTGTAACAACGAAAAAGTACTCAGCGATTAATTATAGACCGCAAGCCCCCCAGCGCCCCACTTCTTTTCATGACCAAAATCAGGTGCTCTCCTGACGCTGGTCATGCCCCCCGACTGAGATTACGAGGACCTTTGGCTTGCCCCAGTTCCCATCTTTTCGAGTCAAGCAGCAGGCGGTTTTCCTTTGTCGAATGGCCCTGAATCAGGCAATGAAAAACGGCGCATCATTTACTTAACTCTTTATCAATCATGAACAAAGATTTAGGTTTTATCGACTGCACGATTCGCTTGATACTCGCAGCAGTCATTATTGGGGTGTCGTTGCAGCAGCAGCTGAGCAGGACGCCGTTGCTGCTCTGGTCGCTGCTAGCACTGGTGCTGGCGGGCCCGGGCACCTTTGGCTACTGCCCCCTCTACGCCCTATTAGGCATCGACACGCGCCGCCCGCTGCACTCCTAAGCGAGCAGCCGCGAGGCGGCCACTCCCTGCCACCGCCACCTTGGCCGCGATTTAAGGCTGGCTATTCACCTTCCTTATCCATTTCTTATGAAAACAACATTGAAACTGCGTCGCGCCCGCATTTCGGCAACGGGCCGGTGGTCGGTTTTTGGAGTTAGTGCCCTGGCTGGGCTTACGGCGGGCATCTTGTGGGCACCGGCTTCGGGCCAGCATTCCCGTACCCGGTTGGTTGCGCGCTTCCGGGACTGGTCGCAAACCCTAGCCGGCCGCTGGAACCCGTGGAACGCTTGGCCCCTAACCCGGCCCGCCCACCGGCCGGCTCCCAAAGCCGCCCCCGACCTCTCGATGCACCCCGAACGTTTGCTCACCGCCGATTGAGGTGCACCCCGCACGGCCCCTGTCTCATGCCGGCGTGCGCCTGAACATCGTCCAGGCTTTGACCCGCGGCCCCTACATCGGTCACTTCGCCTTTACGGTGAGCATATTAAACGGCAGGACTTATCCAGCCAGGCGGTTTCGAGCAGGAGCGAGCCGGCGCCTCGGCCGCGAACGGTGCGGCCGCCCTGGCAAACAAGGCGCCTGTGGTCCGCGCGAGCCCGGCCGCGTGCCGCCCAATTTGCGCAGCGCCGTGCCGGTTCAGCTGGCGGGACCCGCACCGACCATGCCCTGGCTGAATGCATCCGCGAGCACTACCATTGGACGAGCCTCTATAATCAGGGCCTGGGGGCCGTAGAAAAATTTCGGGCTACGCTCGGCGGGGCAGCAAATACTGACGACTACCGCCAAAATGTGGGCGTAGCCTACTACGCCGACGCTCGCCACGTGAACAACCACCTGACCGTGATGGAGCCGGTGGCGGCCGGCTGCCACCAGTGAAACGGGGTTAAAAACGGTCTTGCGCTCATCCACCGCGCAATTCCCCGCCCGTTATTTTTTTGATTCTCCTTTCGCTTGTTCCCAACCCGCCATGACTCCCTCCCTTGTTGTGCTGACCGATTTTTACGCCGTCGCGAACCGCGCCCTCTCGTATGCGGCCGGGCTGGCGGTGCCCCTGGGGGCGCAGCTGGTACTGCTGCACGTGCATCACGACCCGCTGCTGGGCCCCACCGCTTACCCCCGCGCCGACATCCCGCAGAACCAGCGCCAAACCCGGCAGGCCCTGCTTGACCTGGCCGCCGAGCAGCCGGTGGCCACCACGGTGGACGTGGCTAGCGGATTTCTGCCCGAGGCCGTAAAGGAGGCCGTGCGTGTGCACCACCCGCTGTTCTTGGTCCTGGCCCGGCCGGGCCAGGACGAGGAAACCGCCGAGTTCGTGACCAGTATGGCCGTCGACGTGCTGCAAAACGCCCCATACCCGCTGCTAGTGGTGCCGGCCGTCGGCTGGGACGCCTACCCGCCCCGGCGCCTGCTACTGGCCGTGGACGGCGAGCCGTTCCGCCTGCGCCCCCACCAGGACCTGCTGCGCCGCCTGCTCTACGCCACCGAGGGTACGCTCGACGTGGTGCATGTCAGTAACGAAAACGAGACTCCCCCCGACGCTGCCGTCGTGCAGCTAACCGTTGCCGCCAATGACCTGGTGGACCAGCTGCCCGCCTCCCGGCAGCACGAGGTGTACAATCCCTGGGTGCTCGGCGGCATTTTGCAGGAAGCTGCCCGCCTGGAGGCCGATATGGTCGTCGTCGTGGGCCGGCACCATAGCGTGCTGAGCAACCTGTTTCACCAGAGCCAGACGGTCCGACTCATTCAGGAAAGCCCCATCTCAGTGCTGGTGCTGCCCGCTGAAGACTGAGTTAGCCGGCAGCGTGGAATCCACCCTTCTTGGCTGCTGGCAACACTTCGCCCGCTGAACTTCCCTCGGGGCCCGTTTTACCTTTTTCCCCTTTTCGCATCGTGAAAACCACTGCCCCACTTCGGAAAACGCTCTTGCCCGCTACCCCCGAGCTGGCCTTGAAGCCCTGTGAAAGCACCCCTGGCTACGGCGAGGACAGCCCACCCTCCGAGGAACAGGCCGACGCCGACGCGCAGGCCAGTGGCGACCAATCCCACGGCCACCTGGCACCCCCCGACACCCGGTATACCGGGGGCAACGTGTACGATTTTATTAACGCGCAGCCTACGCTGTAGCTGAACCATCGCCACGGCGGGCACCGACCGGCCGCCAGTTAGGCTGACAGAAATCAGGCGTTACGGGTGATGTTTGTCAGATGGCCGGCCGGGATACGCCCGTAATCTTGCCCTGCCGGATGCTCACTGGTGTGCCCTTAAACGGCGGGCCAGGGCCCCGAAGTTTTTCTGTTTATCTCCATCATCATTTTCTCCCCGCTCATGAAAAAGCACTCTCCCATGGCCGCGCTCTACGACACCCACGAGCTGGCCGAGCAAGCCTTTAAACGACTCCAGCGCCGCGGCTACGACATGAAGCAGCTCTCCATCGTGGGCCGCGACTCCCATACCGAAGAAAACGTGGTGGGCTACTACAACATGGGCAACCGAATGCAGAAATGGGGCGGCAACGGCGCGTTCTGGGGCAGCATCTGGGGGCTGCTGTTCGGCTCCGCGTTCGTACTCATCCCAGTGGTGGGGCCGCTGCTGGTGGCGGGGCCGCTGGTGGGTGCCCTTATTGGCGCGCTGGAGGGAGCCGTAGTGGGGGGCAGTGCCGGGGCCCTGGGCGCAGCGCTGGTCAGCCTGGGCATTCCCGAGGATAGCGTGCTGGAATACGAGACGGAAATCAAGACCGGTAAGTACATGCTCCTCGTTCACGGCTCGCCTGCGGAAGTGAAAGAGGCGCGGGACACTCTCAGCTTGGCGGCGGCCGTCGGGATGTAAACGGCGGGTTATCGCTACGCTCGCTCGTGTTCTCACCACCGCCTTCTGTGCCGCTCCCGCTCCCGGCGGCTCTGCCCGCCCCTAGGCCCATGCGCGGCTCCCGGCTGCGCCACCTCTGGCAGGGGTTGGGGCCAGGCCTGATTACGGGAGCCAGCGACGATGACCCGTCCGGCATTGCCACCTACTCGCAAGCCGGGGCCGCCTTCGGGCTGGCCACGCTCTGGACGGCACTGCTTACGTTTCCGCTTATGGCGGCCATGCAGGAGATGTGCGCCCGCATCGGCCTTGTGACCCAGCGGGGGCTGGCCGGCACGCTCCGTCAGCACTACCCGCGGTGGGTGCTATACGGACTATTGGCCTTTACCTTTCCGGCCATCGTGCTCAACATCGGGGCCGATTTGCAGGGCATGGGGGCCGTGGCCCACTTGCTGGTGCCCGCCGTGCCCACGTTCGTTTTCAGCATCCTCTTCACGGGGCTGTTGCTGGTGACCATTGTGTGGTATCCGTACCAGCGGCTGGTGAGCATCCTGAAGTGGCTGTGCGCCGTGCTGCTGCTGTACTTGGTGGTGCCGTTTCTGGTGAGCCAGGATTGGGGGGCAGTGGCGCGGCACACGTTTTGGCCTACCATCCAGCTCAACAAATCGTTCGCGGCCATCCTGGTGGCGATCCTGGGTACCACCATCTCGCCCTACCTGTTTTTCTGGCAGGCCGATATGGAGGCCGAGGAGATGCAGCACCGCGGCGCGGTGGACGGCCACGGCCGGCGGGTGATGGTGGACAAGCGCCAGCTGCACACTATGTACACCGACGTGAACGTGGGCATGTTCGGTTCCAACCTCATCATGTTCTTCATCATGCTCACCACGGGCGTGGTACTATTCCCGGCGGGCATCCGGCAGATTGATACCGTGGAGCAGGCAGCCAGCGCCCTGCGGCCACTGGCCGGCGACGCCGCCTACCTGCTTTTCGCGGCGGGCGTCATCGGCACGGGGCTGCTGGCCATTCCGGTGTTAGCCGGCGCGCTGGCCTACGCCATGGCTGAAACCCTGCACTGGCGCGGCGGGCTCGACCGTACCCTGCGGCAGGCGCCGGGATTCTACGGCACCATTTTCGTGTCGCTGGTGGCCGGCTTACTACTCGACCGGTTCGGCATCAGTCCCATCCAAGCGCTGCTCTATACGGCTGTACTCTACGGGCTGACGGCCCCGGTAATGATTGCCATCGTGCTGCACCTGGCCAATAATAAAGCGGTGATGGGGCAGTACGTGAACAGTCGCACGTCCAATGTGCTGGGCGGCCTGACCTTGCTGTTAATGAGTACGGCGGCGGCTTTGCTCTTGTATTTTCAATTCGTCGCGTAGGGTGCTGTGCTGGCCCGCGCAGCCGAAACCGACTGGCTTTAGGCATTCGTTTTCTTCATGGCTTTGCGAAGGCTGAGCAGGGCCGAAACAGCCGCCGACTGCAGCGAAGTGCAGGTGCAACGCTGACGACGCTACCCGAACGCCTACTCGCTCCCTGACCCGCAACGCCCCCGCTTTCCGGGCCACGACGCACGCTACCACGACCTAACGGCGGCCGAACGTCGCTCACCGAAACCTGCACGAAACAATGACGCGGGTGCTGCCCTGCCGGGAAGGTCCGATAAGGGCAGCCCTGCGGGCGAACCGAAAAATCCTCGGGCGTACCCCTGGCAACAACCGGCGCGCCTTGGGGCCTTACGTCGACCACCTGCGCCATACCAAGGTAATGGCGTTGGAAATTCCGCTGGCGGCGCTGCTGGCCTAGGGGCTAGACGCCGCAGGCAACAGCCGACGGCACTATTATCTGGGGGAGCAGGAACCGCGAAAATGCCCGCCCCGGTGAGGACTTTAACCTGATAGAAATCAGCTGAAAGGAAAACGAACGTCAGCGTATTGGCAGGGGCGCGGGCGCAATTTTGTGCGGTCGCCCACGCAACATTTCCGCCAGCGAAGCCGGCCGTTACGTCGGCGCCCAACTTTTTAATCCCCAACCACAATTCTTGTGAAGCATACAATCGCCCTCCTGTCTCTGCTGCTG